>NZ_RRYE01000133.1 GCF_004010105.1 Microbacterium sp. CPCC 204701 | reverse complement strand
CGGGTGCGGCGGCCCGCGCCCCGAAGGCGTCGGCGGCGAAGGGCGCCGGCGCGCGTGCGAAGAGCTGAGGCCCCGGCGGCGGTCAGCCCGGGTCAGACGCGGACGGGGAGGGTCGGGATGAGCTGCTCGAGGTAGTCGGCGGTGTCTTCCCAGCCCTCGACCGCGTGGCAGGGCACACCCATCGCGAGGACGGGATAGTCGTTGCCGTCGGGGTCGAGGCGGTCGCCGACGAAGAGCATGCCGTCGAGGGCGATGCCGGTCTGTTGAGCGAGCTGCCGCATGCCATACGCCTTGTCGATCCCGCGCTCGGTGATGTCGACAGAGGTCGAGCCGCCCGAGCGGACCTCGAGGTCGGGGAGGAGGGCGGCGACGGCGGCGCGCAGCGTGTTCTTCTTCTGACCCGTGGGGTCCCACGCGCTCTTGGCCGACACGGGTGCTTGCTGCCCGAGCGCGGAGAACGTGATCTGCGAGCCGCGGTCCTCGAGGATGTCGCCCCACGTCTCGGACTCCCACAGGCCCAAACGGCGGGCTTCGCTCTCGACGGCCGCGAGCGCGCGTGACTTCTGGTCGTCGGTAAGGGACCGCTGGTAGATCGTGACGATGCCGTCGGGGGAGAGGCGGTAGTACTGCGTGCCGCAGGTGGGGAGCAGGTGGATCCGCTCGAGGACGGCGGTAGAGGCATCCGGAAGCCGGTCGACGACCTGCGTCGTGAACTGGGCGAGCTGGCCGCCCGAGATGATGGCCACCTCGACGCGCTCGGCGAGAGCGACGAGCAGGTCTCCCATGCGCGATTCGATCGGGCTCTTCGACGGCGCAAGCGTGTCGTCGAGGTCGAATGAGACGAGACGGGGAGGCGTGCTTTCGGCCATGCGTGTGATTCCTTCCAAAAACGAGGGGCCCCGCCTCCCGGCGGGGCCCCTCCGTGGTCGGGGTGACAGGATTTGAACCTGCGGCCTCTTCGTCCCGAACGAAGCGCGCTACCAAGCTGCGCCACACCCCGTTGACAACCCCACGAGTCTACCTGATCTTCGCTACTCGTCCGAACCGCGCCGATCGCGTCGCGAGGAGGGTCGCACCGGCGGTGAGCAGGCACACCGCGAGGGCCGCCCAAGGGCGCAGCGCATCGAAGGAGGTACCCGTCGCCGCCAGCGCGGGGGCTTCCGCTTCCGGCACCTGCCGCGCCGGTGCGGACGATGCCGCGACCCGTGTGGTCTCGTTCTCGATCCCGCACACCCCGGTGTGGACGATCGCGCCCTCGGCGTCGACAGCTCGTTCCTGCCAGTAGTACGTGCCCGGCTCGCTGATCGGCGGCGAGATCACGACGTAGTCCCCGCGGGCTGTGACGGGCACGAGCTCGCTGCGCCACACGAGGTTGCCGCCCACGCAGGACTCGCTCGGCGCGACCCCTTCGACGGCCCGGTAGACGGCCGATTCGACGTGCATCCCGCGCTCGGGGATGGGGCCGGCGACCCGGATGGTGTCGCTGATCGTGTCGCCGGAGGCCGCCGCGGGCTGCGCCACGGTCGTGATGGCCGGCACCATCGTGACCTGGCTGCGCTCGCCGTACTGCTCCGTCCAGGTGTAGTCAGCGCCCATGTGGCGGGCCACGGCAGCGGTCTGCTCGGCACCTCTGATCGTCCAGACGGCGGTGTAGAACCCAGGCTCGGTCATGTCCCACGTCGAGGTCACCGGGTACGGAACGGTCGCGCCGAGGGAAGTCGCGGTCGTCAGCTCGAGCGTTCCCACGATCTCGGCCTCGGCCGGTACCGGCTCGCCCGGAGCGGGTTCGGCGTCCGTGCGGTGCACGACCGCGCCTGCGGCGACGGGGAGGAATGAGTCGTCGTCGGCGCGCGGCCACTCGCCCGCCGCGATCCCGAAGGCGACCTGATCGACGTACGGACCTCCCGCGGCGTAGCGGGTGGCCACCTGGGTCGAGATCGTCGGAGCGAACGGGGGCACGCGGGGTGCGGGCATCCGTCCCCGCCACGTCGAAGGTCACAGAGCCGCCAGGGCCTGCGGTGTCTTGGCCGCCGGGTGTCGTGTAGTGCCGCACGGCGGCCGCGTATCCGACCGAGAAGTGGCCGGTGGCGCCCACGGTGTACGGTCTGCCCTCGGCCGGCGGCGAGGCGACGATCGCGTACACCGTGCCCGGGGCCGCGCCCTCGCGCGTCGCTGTGCCCGTGTCGACGAAGGCGGCGTTGGTCAGCGTGAGCGATCCGGACGCTCCTGCCACTGTCGACTCCACCCGCACGGTGCCCACGCGGTGATCGGCGGGATCGGTGGTGAACGCCACACTGCCGCCGGCGGGACCGCCCGTCCCGGCACGCGCCGCCTCGTCGTAGTACGACGCCGCGAGTCGCTGCACCGCCGGCACGTGCTCGGATGAAACGTGAGACAGGGTCCAGTGGATCGCGCTCTCGAGCGTGTCGCCGCGGTGACCGAAGGCGCGGATCGTGTCGTTCCAGTTCGCGGTCGCCTTCACCGCCCACCCGACGGCTGCCGCCTGCACAGGGTCGTCGGTCTGGCCGTACTTGGTCACGAGCAGGTTGATGCCGGTGAGCTGGTGGGCCGTCAGTCCGCGTGCGATCCCGCTGATGCCGTGATCCGTGCTCGGTCCGGTCGGCAGCGGAGCGCCCGGGGTGATGCAGTAGGTGTGGACGCCGCCGACGAGCATCGAGCCGTGCCAGCCGTGGGCCGACGTCGGCGCCCACGTGCCGAAGCCGGCGCCGCGCGACGCCGCGTGGGCGGAGGGGGACGCCAGCACGCCCATGAGCAGGTTCGCCACGATGACGCCGGTGATCAGGATGGCCCAGGCCACGGGAGGCAGCCCGCGGGGACGCCAGCGGCCGGCATCGGAGACCACGGATGTCAGAAAGCGGGCATCGTCGAGTCGGGGGCGTCGTGGTCGCGTGGTGTTCGGCACATTCCGAGCGTGGCGCGGCAGCCGGCCGCGTGAGCGCCGACAGCGGGCATCTGTGGATGCGGCGCGAGCGGGCGCTGTCGGGGAGGAGCCGATGACTTCGCCGATCTGGCGGGCTCAGTCCCTCGCGACGAGTGTCAGCAGCGATGCCTCGGGGCGGCACGCGAACCGCACCGGCGCATAGATGGAGTGACCGAGTCCGGCGCTGACGTTGAGCGGCACGGTGGTGCCGCCGTGCGACCATGCGCTGAGGCCGCGGGCCTGCTTCAGCGGGATGTCGCAGTTGGCGACGATAGCGCCGAACCCGGGAAGACGGACCTGGCCGCCGTGCGTGTGTCCCGCGAAGAGCGCGTCGGCACCGAGTTCGATGAACTCATCGAGCACGCGACGGTACGGGGCGTGAGTGACACCGATCGTGAGATGCGCCGGGGCCCCGTCAGCGCGCAGGGCCTCGAGTCGCTGCGGCAGCACACGCAGGTCGTCCCACTCACGGTGGGCGTCGCTCACTCCGAAGGCGTCGACGCGAAGCCCGGCGGCATCGAGTGATCCCGCGGTGTTGTTGAGGTCGAGCCAGCCTAGTTCGTCAGCGAAATAGTCGTCGAGTTCGTCGGTGTCCAGCGGCTCGGCAGTGTGCTTCACCTTCGACGGGCCGGAGAAGTACTTCAGCGGGTTGCGGGGTGACGGTGCGGCGTGGTCGTTCGAACCGTGGACGAAGACGCCGGGGATGCCGCGCAGCGGGTCGAACGCCGCGCGCAGTCCGCGCAGCCCGTGGACGTGCCCCATGTTGTCGCCGGTGTTCACGACGAGGTCGGGCTGAAGCTCGGCGAGCGCCGCGATCCACTCCTGCTTGCGGTGCTGCCACGGCGCCATATGCGCGTCGGACAGGTGCAGCACGCGGATGGGGGCGGCACCTGCGGGCAGCACCGGCACCTCATGGAGCCGGACGGTGAAGAGGTACCGCTCGATGCCGATGCCCCACACCGCTGCGGCAGCGCCGACCGCCCCCACCGCGCCGAGCGCGGTGAGGGCGGGGGCGATGCGAGATGGTCGCGACGGCACTAGTTGCCGTTGCCCGATCTGCCGCCGCCGCAGTTCGCCGCGGCATAGTTGACCCGGATCCCGGTGTTCCGGTTCGCCACGCTGTCCGCGGCGGGGTCAGTACCTGTCGCACGCCGATCGTTCCCGGTGCTCGCGTCGGCGGTGCACGACCCATCGGTGACATTGCCGAAGCCGGCACTGCGCAACGCGCGTTTGGCGTCTTCGAGCGATCGACCCGCCACGTCGGGCACCGTGATGCCCTGCCCGTTGCTCGGGCTGATCGTGACGGTCGTGCCGCCCGCGACCTTGCCCGCGCCGGGGTTCTGCGCCGCGACGACGCCCTCTGGCTGGTCCGAATCCACCGGGTCGCCGACAGCGACGGAGAAGCCCACGTCTTCGAGCGTCGCGCGCGCCTTGTCGATGCTCTGACCGACGACGTTGGGCAGATCCGCGAGGATCTGCTTCGAGAGTTCCGCGTCGGGGCCGGGGAAGCGGTCACCGCCGTACGCCGCGTTGGCGGCGCGCTGCACGTCCTTCGTGATGCTGTACCGGAGGTCGGCGAGGCGCTTCCCGTTGTGCCAGCTCTTGTAGAGGTCGCCGCCGCCGTCGGCGTTGCCGACCCAGCTCACCGTGGCGACCTTGGTGCTCGACTCGACGAGCCACGTCTGGATCTCTTCGTGCGTGCCGGTCTTGCCGAGAAGCGGCGTGCCGTCGTAAGGATTTCCACCGGCACCCGTGCCGCCTCGCATGACGCCCTCCAGTGCGTACGCGGCGGTGGCGGCGACCTTCGGCTCGAGCACCTGCGTGCAGGTGCGCTCGGGCTTCGGGAGGTCGTTGCCGTCGGAGTCGGTCACGCGCGCGATCGCCTGCGGCTGGCAGTAGATGCCGTTGTTCGCGACGGTCGCGTACGCTCCCGCCATCGCGAGCGGCGACACGGGATTGCTGCCGATGACCGAGAAGAGGTCGTCCATCTTCACGGGGTCGCCGTTGGTCAGCGTCACCCCCATCTTGGTCGCGACGTTCTTGATGTCGCAGAGGTCGAGCTTCTCGGCCATCGCGAAGAAGCCGGTGTTCAGCGACGACGCGGTGAACTGCATCGGAGTGCCGACGCGCCCGCCGGACCTCCCGAAGTTGTTCACGATGGTGTTGCTCTGGTTGACCCAGTCGGCGGGTTCGCCGGTCTCGCTGTGGCAGCTGTTCTTCAGACGCTTGAAGACCCGCACCGTGCCGTTGAGCGTCTCGTTGACCGAGTGGCCCTTCTCCAGCCAGTCGATGAGTGTGAACAGCTTGAACGTCGACCCGGCGTTGAACCCTTGCGAGTCGCCGAACTGCTTGGTGCCGGCCCACACCTGGGAGGAGTAATTCGGATCGGCGGCGTGAGCGGCGTCTTCGCTGAAGATCGTGTTCTGCGCGATCGAGAGGATGTTGCCGTTCGTGGCATCGACGCTGGTCGTCGTCGAGCCGAAGCGTCCGGCTGACGGCTGCGTGGTGCCGATCGGCATGTCCGTCTTCGCTGAGGGCGCATACGTCGTCATCGCAGCCTCCGCGGCCGTCTGCACCCGCGGGTCGAGAGTCGTGTAGACATTCAGTCCTCCGCGCTGGAGCGCATCCAGTCGCTCCTCGTGCGTCTCGCCGAACGCGGGGTCGTTGAGCATGACGTACTTGACGTACTGGCAGAAGTACGCCATTCCGCCCGCCGCCTGACAACCGGTCTTCGGTTCAGTCAGCACGGGTGTGATCGGCCACACGACCGCCTCGACGTACTGCTCGCGCGTGATCTTGCCGTCCTCGAGCATGCGGCCGAGCACGTACAGCTGCCGTACCTTCGTCGACGTGTAGCCGTCTGCGGCGGCGAGGTGCTGCTCGGGCGTGATCTCACCGTCAGCCAGCAGCTTGTCGAGCGAGCCGATGTTGGCGCCCTCGTCGATGACGCCGTCGGGTAATTTGTTGAAGCCCGTGCCGTCGGCGCTGAAGATCGATCCCCCGGGCTTGTCGATCCGGTAGTTGTTGGGGTTCTGCACCATGCCTGCGAGCGTCGCCGCCTGCGCGAGAGTGAGGTTCGCGGCTGTCGTGCTGAAGTAGCGACGCGCCGCGGCCTCGATGCCGTAGGTGATCCCGCCGAAGTTCGCGATGTTGAGGTAGCCGAGCAGGATGTCGTTCTTGGAGTACTTCTGCTCGAGCGCGATTGCGTAGCGCATCTCCTGCAGCTTCCGCGTATACCCCTCGGTGCCCTCCGCGGTCGTCGCGTCGGTCCAGCAGTTTCGCAGCACCTCGTCGCGCGTCAGCTTGACCTTGGGCGACCCGGTGGCCTCGTCGATGACCGGCTCGCCCGCCTCGTCGGTCTCGTACACCGCCTCGGCGTTCTGCTCGCACTTCTGGATGAGCACGTTCTTGACGTACTGCTGGCTGATGGTCGACCCGCCCTGCGTCTCGCCGCCGCCCTGCGCATTCGAGAGGATGGCGCGGGTCGTGCCGATGAGGTCGACGCCGCCGTGCTGGAAGTAGCGCGGGTCCTCGCTGGACAGCAGCGCGTCGTACATCACCTGTGAGACCTGGTCGAAGGCTACGGGGGTGCGGTCCTGCTCGAGGAACTGGGTCATCAGCACCGGCTCCCCGGTGCCCGGGTCGGTGTAGTAGAAGTTGCTCGGGAGCATGAGCTTGTCGATCTCGAGGACGCTCGGGAGATTGTCGAACATCGTGATCGCGCGCTCTGCCGCGGTGCTCGTGAGGGCGACCGCAGGGGTCACGGTCGCTGCGATCAGGACACCGGCTGCGGCACTCAGCCCGACGAGCCCGGCGATCCCGCCGAGCACGCCGCTGGCCGTGCGTTTGGTATCAGGCATAGGGTTGATCGTAGGGGAGATACCTGGGCGATTCCCTCACAGACGTGCGCCCGCAAGGGTGTTTCCCAGCCTTCACCCGCCACATCCATCCGCCTATTAGAGGAGTCGCGATGACGACGTGGGAGTACCTCACCACGCCCCTTCTGATCCACAACACCGCCGCCATCCTCAACAACTGGGGCAAGCAGGGCTGGGAGCTCGTCCAGGTCGTCCCCGGCCCGGAGGGCGGTCTCGTGGCTTACTTCAAGCGTCCGTCCGGCGGTGGCCAGGCGAACGCCGGACTGGGTGCTGCGGCAGAGGCCGCCAAGCAGTTCGGGGAGGCGTGAACCCCGTGAGCGTGAGTGCGCGTCTCGCCGAGCTCGGCATCCAGCTGCCCGACGTCGTTCCGCCGGTCGCGGCCTACGTGCCCGCCAAGGCGCACGGCGACCTGGTCTACACCGCGGGGCAGCTGCCCATGGTGTCGGGCGCGCTCCCCGCGACCGGCAAGGTCGGCGAGGGTGAGGGCTTCGTGCCCGCCGCCGACGCCCAGGGCTACGCGCGCCGGTGCGCGCTGAATGCGATCGCCGCCGCCGCGGCCGCGGTGGGCGGCGTGGACCGACTGACCGGC
>NZ_RRYE01000132.1 GCF_004010105.1 Microbacterium sp. CPCC 204701 | reverse complement strand
CGCCGGCGTCGTGGTGGCGGCGCTCTTCGCCACGGGAGTGCTGTGATGCGCGCGGGGGTGCGGTGATGCGGCGGAGCACGCTCGCCGGACTCGTCGCCGCCGGCGCGGCGGTCGCGGTGGTCATCGGCGTGAGCGTGGTGTGGCCGGGCCTCGACGCGCAGGAGACCCCGGAGGTCGACGCGGCGGTGTGGGCGCTGCAGACCGGCGAGGGCCGGCGCTATGCCCGCGTCAACACGTCGGTCGGCGAGCTCGACACGGTGCGCAGCATCAGCAATCCCGACCAGGTCGTGCAGACGGCCGATGCCGCGTACCTGTTCAGCGACAGCTTCAGCAAGGTCACGCGCATCGACGAGGCGATGCCCACCGACCTCGACGAGGAGGCTCTGCAGGCCTCCGCGTCGACGCCGCCCGGCACCACCGATGTCGCCACGGCGGACGACTACGTGGCCTACCTCACCGACTCGGGTGCGGTCTTCGCGGGGTCGCTGTCGGCGGGAACGCCGTCGCAGCTCGACCCGTTCCCCTCGGACGACGAAGACGCCCCGCAGTACACGGCCGACGCGATCGCGGTCGACGATCGAGGCGTGCTGTTCGCATACTCGCGGGCCGACGGCTCGGTGCTCCGGTTCGACATCGCCGAGGGCGACGTGCTGGGGCGCGACCCGCTCGACGCGGAGGGGCTCACCGCGCCGGCTCTCACCGCGGCCGGCGACACGTGGGCCGTCGTCGACACCGAGGACGGCGACGTGTGGCTACGCGGGGCTGATGCCTCGATCTCGGCGCCGACGACGGGAGCGGTCGTCGCCGGCATGCCCGACGCCGCAGGCACCGCGGTCTTCCTCGCCGACGAGACGTCGCTCGTGCGGGTGCCCGTCGACGGCTCGGGCGCCGCGGCCGTCTTCGGCGGGACCGGAGCGGTGATCGGCACCCCCGCGCAGCCCATCACGCACGACGGCGAGACGTTCGCCGCGTGGCTGCCTCAGGGCGACGCCGACGGCACGCTGTGGCGCTCGCGCGGCGAGTCCGTCACGCTCGACTACGGCGAAGAGACGATGCCCGACGACCGCCGTCCGATGTTCGTCGCTAACGAGTCCGCCGTGATCCTCAACGAGACCCGGTCGGGATGGGCGTGGTCGGTGCCCGACGGCGCCCTCATCACCTCGAGCCAGGACTGGACGCTCGACGACGAGACCGACCCCGACGCGGTGCCGAGCGACGAGCAGCTGCAGGTCGTGCTCGACCCGAAGCCGCCGATCGCCGAGCCCGACGCCTTCGGTGTGCGCGCCGGTGCGCTCGCGTCGCTGCCCGTGCTGATGAACGACCACGATCCGAACGAGGATGTCCTGGCGATCGATCCGGCATCGGTCACGGGCCTCGACCCCGGCTTCGGCACCGTCACGGTGACCGACGACGGCCAGCGCTTCGCCGTGCGCGTGAACCCCGGGGCCACCGGGTCGGCGACCTTCTCGTACGCGGTGACCGACGGCACCGCCGCCGACGGGCTGCGCTCGGCGCCCACGACCGTCACGGTCGACGTCGCAGCCCCCGCGGCGGAGACCGCACCCGAGTGGTGCGGCGTCGACCGATGTCTCGTGGAGTGGCCGCAGCCCGAGGTGGCGCGCGGCGGCACCGTGACGGTGCCGGTGCTTCCCGGGTGGGTCGACCCCGAGGGCGACCCTCTGCTCCTGCTGTCGGTCGTGAACACGTCGGGGATCGGCAGCGTCGCCTCGACCCCCGCGGGCGAGGTCGTCTACCAGCACAGCGACGCGGGCGAGGGCGGGGAGCAGCTCGTGGAGCTGGCCGTGACCGTCGCCGACACGCAGGGCCAGGCATCCGTGAAGTCCCTCGTGGTGAATGTGTCGCCGCAGCCGCAGCTGGCCGTGCAGTCGTTCGCGGTGGTCGACACCGTCGCGTCGGGTATCACCGTCGACGTGGCCGACCACGTCACCGGCACGGCCGGCACGCTCTCGCTCGACTCGGTGCGCGTGCTCGACGACGCGGCCGCCACCGCGACGGTCGTCGGCGGATCGACGTCGTTCGACTTCTCGGCCCAGAGTCCCGGCACCTACCGCGTGGACTTCACCGTCACCGACGGCGCGAGCGAGGCCACCGGCACGGCCCGGATCACGGTGCTGCACGCCGATGCGCCGGCGCAGCTCGCGACCTCGCCGGTGGTCGCGTTCGTGCACCCGCAGGAGGACGCGACGCTCGAGGTTTTCGACGCCGTGTCGAACCCGACGCGGCGCGTGCTGCTGCTCAGCGACGTCGTGGCGAGGGCGGATGCCGGTGCCACGCTGTCGGTCGACGCGGTCGGCCAGAACCACCTCAGGGTGTCGGGCACGACAGCCGACGGAAGCCCCGGCCGGCTCGGCACGGTCTCATACATCGTCAGCGACGGCACCGAGGACGCGGGGTCGACCGTCGAGGGCCAGGCGACGGTGTACCTGCTGCCGCCCGCGCCCGAGCTCGCGCCGATCGCGGTCGACGACGCCGTCGTCGTGCGCGCGGGCGCCCAGATCGACATCCCCGTCCTCGACAACGACATCTCGCCGGCCGGAGGGCGACCGACGCTCAACCCCGCCTCCGTGACGTCGTCGACGGATGCCGCGCTCGCGTTCGCGTCGGACGATCTGCTCCGCTACCTCGCGCCCGAGGAGCCCGGCGAGTACGCCGTCGAGTACTCCGTCTTCACCACGGGGGCTCCGGCGCTGGCCGACACCGCGAGCGTGCGCATCCGGGTCATCGACGACGACGCCAATCGCGCGCCGACCGCCGACACGCTCGAGGGCCGCGCGCTCAGCGGTCAGTCCGCGCTCGTCGAGTTCGACGGCTTCGGCATGGATCCCGACGGCGACGTCGTGACGCTCGACCGCATCGTGGCTCAGCCCGAGCGGGGCGCCGCGACCATCGCGGCCGACGGCGCCTCGATCCTCTACACGAGCGTGCCCGGAGACAGCGGCCAGGTGTCGTTCCGGTACCGCGTGGTGGACGCCTTCGGCGAGACCGCTGAGGGGATCGTGCGCGTGGGCGTCCTCGACAGCGAGGCCAACCCCAGCCCCGTGACGTTCACCGACTACGTCCAGGTGCAGGCGGGCGCGGGAAACACGATCCGGGTCAGCCCGCTGTCGAACGACGTCGACCCGACGCTGGGCACGCTGCGGGTCACCGACATCCGCCCCGACGCTCCCGAGACGCTCGTCGACGGCAGCGAGAACCCCGAGTACGCGCGCCTGGAGGAGCGGATCGCCGCGGTCGACGACGCGACCGTCGTGATCGAGGCCGGAGAGGCGCCTGCGACCATGTCGTTCCTGTACGACGTCGAGTCGACCTCGGGCAACACCGGGCGCGGGCTGATCGTGGTGCGGGTGGTGCGCGAGAGCGTGCCGGACTACCCCGTGGTCTCCGACACCAACCTGACGGTCGAGACGCGCGAGGACTTCCCCCGCGGCGTGGACGTGCTGGACGGCAAGGTCGCCTGGTCGGGCGGCGACGTGTCGGACCTGGAGCTGACGCTGTGGGGCGAACCCGAAGGCGTCGCGGTGACCGGCGCGCGTCTGCGCGGCGAGCTTCGCGCGAAGACCCGGCTGATCCCGTTCGCCGTCACGGGGGAGGGAGCGTCGGGCGAGGTCACCTCGTACGGGTTCCTCCGAGTCCCCGGAGACGACGATGTCGCCCTGACCCTCCGCGCGGGCGCCGCGCCGCCCGAGGTCGCCGAGCTCGAGTCGACGACCTTCGACATGGCCGGCCTCGTCGCCCGCCCGCGCGGGGCACGCGTCGACGTGGGTTCCGAGGTGCGCGTGTCGGGAGCCCGCCCCGAGGCGGCCTGCCGCGTCGAGTCGGGCACCGTCGTGCGCTACGACGCCGGTGCGGGCGCCCCCTGGGTGGACGCGTGCCAGGTGCCGGTGCGTCTGTCGGGGCAGGACGAGTGGACGTACCTGTCGGTGCCGATCATCGTGCAGCCGCGCGACCCGCAGCCGGAGCTGCGGCCGGCGTCGATCACGGTCGGGCCGGGTGAGACGGCCACCTACGACCTCCGCGACATGACGACGTGGCAGCTGCGCGAGGACTGGGAGGGCATCCGGTACCAGGTCGACCACTCCGGTTCGGCCTTCGAGGTGACCCAGCAGGGCTCCGTGCTCACCGTGGTCGGCGCGGACGGCGCGGTGCCCGGGTCGGAGGAGGCCGCGCTCGTCGGCGTCACGAGCCACCCTTCGGTGACCCCCGCGCGCCTGATCCTGCGCGTCGGCGCCGCTCCGTCCACGCTCCCGCAGGGCGGATCCGTCGTACGGCAGTGCTCACAGGCGTCGGGCTCGTCGTGCACGTTCTCCGTCATCGGCGCGGGCGGCGAGGTCAATCCGCTGCCCCGCACCCCGCTCGAGTTGGTCGACGTGCGCGCGACCGGCGCGTGCATCGGCGTGACGTTCGAGGTCGCCTCGGCGTCGTCGGTCCTTGCGACGTGGACGCAGGATGCCCCGGGTGCCACGTGCGCGGCCACGTTCTCGGTGCGCGACGCGCAGGGCCGCATCACCAACTCGGAGCGCGACGGTCGCATCATGCTCGATCTGCTCGGCTTCCCGAAGGCACCGTCGAGCATCGCGCAGACGGCGTACAAGAACGGCGCCGTGACACTGCGCGTCGATCCAGGCGAGGCGCGGCTCGCGTATCCGGGCCTCTCGGGCTTCGTCGTCCGCTCCGGCGGGCAGGAGGTCGCACGGTGCTCGGCCGCCGGCGTGTGCCCCGACATCCCCGCACCGAACGGCGAGCAGCGCACCTACGAGGCGTGGGCGGTGAACTCCGTCGGAGAGTCGAAGGGCAGCGTGCGGACCGTGGCCTGGGCGTACGACGTGCCGCCGGCGCCCCGCAGCGTCGTGGCCGAGCCCGTCCAGACCAACGGCGAGGGAGGCATCGTCTCGCTCGTGATCGACGGCGTCGACACCAGTTCGACCGGCAGCCTCGAGATCAGGAGCGACACCGGCGAGACGGTGCGCGTGCCCGTGACCGGCAACCGCCAGACGGTCGAGGTGCCGCGGTACCGCGTGGGAACGAACCAGGGCACGATCGTGACGGTCACGCCCTACTCGAAGTTCGATCTTCCGCCGGGACTCGGCGGCAGTGCGTCGGGCGGTGCCGCGACTGTCCTGACGAACGGCGTCGGAAGCCCGTCGTCTCCGCTCCTCACCCTGACCTCGGCGTCCAACGAAGACGGCACCTCGACGATCAGCGCGAACGCGTCGGCGAGCCGGAACGGCGACGGGTCGACGCTGCGGTTCGGCGTCATCGAAGACAACCAGCGGTGCGTCGCCGACAAGCGAGCGAACGGCAGCACTGACACGTCGTTCGTGACGAGCTTCACCGTGGAGGACGGCAACGAGTACACCTACCGCCTGTGCGTGGAGTCCTACTGGGGCGAGCGCTCCTATGGTCGGGCCGAAGCCACCGCGAGCATCCGCGCGCGTCAGTCCGAGAAGGCTCCGGAGGGCTACACGTTCGTCGTCGGAGCTCAGCCGCGCGACGCCGGCAGCCGCATGGAATGGGTCATCACCGAGACCCCAACATCGCTGGAGCGGCCGCCGCGCAACAACGATGTCCAGTTCTCGAACTTCCCGAACAACCCCACCTTCGACAATCCCCCGGGGATCCAGGTCTGGTATCACCATCGGTTCTGGCAGACCGATTCCGCGAGGGCGAACGTTGAGCCCGCCGCCGGCAGCGCGCCGTTCCAGGTGTGGGCGAACTGGAGCATCGGTGCCTGCACGGGCGGCCAGACGCTGTCGCTCGGCGGAAACTCGTCGACGGCCAACGGGACGACGGCGACGATCACGTGGAGCGATGCGAACGTGGTCTTCCGGGCGAGGAACGGCCGCCAGCTCGCCTACGAGGGCGGCTGGAAGGTGCCGCAGGGCACCGCGAGCATCGAAGGCCTGAAGTGGACCGCGTCGTGGGGTGCGTTCGGCCTCAACAGCGCGACCAGAACGTTCAACATCTCGAACTGCACCCCCAACGAGCCGCTGCCGTCTGGTGTCGTCGCCGGTTCCCCGGGCTATTTCACCCCGGACTACGCACGGGTCCCCGGCAACCTGAGCGAACTGCGCTCGCTCGGCGCCCTCGGCCAGACGACCGCCTGGACCTCGGGGCAGCACGTCGTGCTCGGGGACTCCTCCGAGGCGTACTGGAACGGCGCCATGTGGATGAGCGACCGGGCCTCAGCTATCGAGCGGCCGCCGCCGACTCCTTGAACCCAGACCGCCGCCCCGCGCCGGGCGCGGGCATCCACTCTCCCTCCCCGACCTCAAGGACACGACATGACCATCACGCAGGAGCAGGCAGACTGGTTCGCGCAGACGTTCGGGCAGATCGCCGACAACGTCGAGCGCGCCGTGCTCGGCAAGCGCCACGTCGTCGAGCTCGTCCTCACGGCGATGCTGAGCGACGGCCACGTGCTCCTCGAGGACGTCCCGGGTACCGGCAAGACCTCACTCGCGCGCGCAATGGGGCAGTCGGTGCACGGCACGAACACGCGCATCCAGTTCACGCCGGATCTGCTGCCCAGCGACATCACGGGCCTCAGCGTCTACGACCAGAAAGAGGGCGTGTTCGAGTTCCACGCCGGCCCGATCTTCGCCAACATCGTGCTCGCCGACGAGATCAACCGCGCGAGCCCGAAGACGCAGTCGGCACTGCTCGAGGTGATGGAGGAGGGGCACGTCACGATCGACGGCGTCTCGCGCCCCGTCGGCGTGCCGTTCCTCGTGCTCGCGACGCAGAACCCGGTCGAGCAGGCCGGCACCTACCGCCTGCCCGAGGCCCAGCTCGACCGCTTCATGATGCGCACCTCGCTCGGCTACCCCGACCACGCGGCGACCGTCCGGATCCTCGACGGCGCCGCGATCGCGACGGCCGAGCTTCCTCCCATCATCACGCCGCAAGCGCTCGTGGGCATGGCCGACCTCGCCGCACAGGTGTACGTCGACGCGCTCGTGCTCGACTACATCGCTCGGCTCGTCGACGCCACGCGCACGGCCGACGAGGTGCGTCTGGGCGTCAGCATCCGCGGGGCGCTCGCCCTCACCCGCGCGAGCCGTTCGCGCGCCGCGTCGCAGGGCCGCACGTACGCGACGCCCGACGACGTCAAGGCACTCGCAGTGCCGGTGCTGTCGCACCGCCTCATCCTGCATCCCGAGGCCGAGTTCGACGGCGTCACCCAGGAGACCGTGGTCGGGCAGGTGCTGCTCGACGTGGCGCCGCCCGCGAGGCGCGAAGCGGTATGAGTCTCACCGAGTCCCGCCTGACCCGCACCGTCCACTCCACCGGGACGGAGGGCCGCACGCACGCCACCGAGACGAGCGTCACCTCGTCGCGTCGCGGCCGCGCGCTCGTGCGCGTCGCGGTGTGGTGGGCGAGCGCGGCGCG
>NZ_RRYE01000131.1 GCF_004010105.1 Microbacterium sp. CPCC 204701 | reverse complement strand
GCGAGAGCGGGCAGCGACGGATCCCGCCAGAATCCGCGCGCCCGGTCGGTCGTGTCGTTGCGCGCGGGCACGTAGCGCGGCATCCCCCGCACCACGATGACGCCGATGACGAACGCGATGCCGCCGAGCACGACGAACGCCGCCCGCCACCCGACCGCCTGCGCGAGGAGCGTGGCCGCCGGCAGCCCCGCGACCGTCGCCGCAGTGCCGCCGGCTGTGACGATGGCGAGCCCGCGTCCCAGGTGCGAGGGCGCGAGGAGCGACGTGGCGTACACGATGACGACGGCCCAGAACACGCCGTGCGCCGCTGCGGCGCCGATGCGCATCGCGAACGCGAATCCGTACGACGGCGCGAGCGCGGTCGCCAGGTTGGCGAGCGCGAAGACCCCGAGCGAGACCCCCACCACGAGGCGCCGGTCGACGCGCGACACCGCCTTCGACAGCGGGATGCTCGTGAGGATCACCGTGAGCGCCCATACCGAGATGAGCAGCCCGATCTGCATCGACGAGACCCCGAGATCGGCCGACATCTCGGGCATCATCCCGGCCGGCAGCGACTCGGCGGTGACGGTCACGAGCACGCCGAAGCTCAGGATGAGCAGGGCGCGCATCGGAAAGCGGGCCGGAGGAGCGGATGACTCGGGCAGGGCGGTCGTTGTCGTCGTCATGATGTGAGGCTAAACTTTGACACCAGTGTCAATGTCAAGCTCTTCCTCGAAACGAGACGACGTGAAGATCGGCGAGCTGTCGGAGCGCACCGGGATCCCCACCCGCATGCTGCGGTACTACGAGCAGCAGGGGCTGCTCAGCGCAGAGCGATCGGCGAACGGCTATCGTTCCTACGACGAGGCGGCGGTTGATCGCGCGGTCCGCGTGCGGGGTCTCGTGCAGGCGGGGCTGTCGACCCGCATGGCGAAGATCGTGCTCGACATCGAACGCCAGTGCGAGCTGGCTGCTCCCCCGCAGTGCTCCCTCGCCCTCGCCGAAGAGCTCGCTGAGGAGCTCGCCGTGCTCGAGGACCGCCTGGCCTGCCTCACCAAGAGCCGCGACGCGGTGGCAGGCTATCTCGAGCTCACACGCCACGGCGACCTGATCCGCCGCGCGGACGCGGCGTGACGGCATCCGTCGGCATCCCTCCCCTGCGGCAGGGCAGAATCGAACAATGGCCGTCCCCGTGAACCTCACCCCCGACCATGCCTGCCTCATCGTCCACGGCAAGGACCGCCCGGGAATCGTCGCGGCGGTGTCGGCCGTGATCACACGCGTCGGCGGCAACATCGTCGCGTTCGACCAGTACTCCGACGACCCGATCGGCGGAGCGTACTTCCAGCGGGTCGTGTTCCACCGGCCGCGATTCGCCGGCGACCGCCCGCACATCGAATCCGAGATCGGGCGGACGCTCGCCGACTTCGACCTCGAGTGGTCGCTCACCGACCAGTCGGTGCCCAAGCGCATGGCGATCCTCGCGTCGAAGCAGGACCACTGCCTGCTCGACCTGCTGTGGCGCCACCGCCGCGGCGACCTGCCGGTCACGATCCCGATGGTGGTGTCGAACCACACCGCCTCCGCCGACGACGTCCGCTCGTTCGGTGTGCCGTTCTTCCACGTCCCCTCGGTCACCGGCCCCGACAAGTCGGCATCGGAGGCGAAGATCCTCGAGCTGCTGAAGGGCAACGTCGACTTCGTCGTGCTCGCGCGGTACATGCAGATCCTGTCGCCGGAGTTCCTCGACCGGCTCGGAGTGCCGGTGATCAACATCCACCACTCGTTCCTGCCCGCCTTCATCGGCGCCGAGCCGTACAAGAAGGCCAAGGAGCGCGGCGTCAAGCTCATCGGGGCGACCTCGCACTACGTCACGGGCGACCTCGACGAGGGCCCGATCATCGAGCAGGACACCGTGCGCGTCACCCACGCGGACTCGGCCGCCGAGCTCACCCGACGGGGCGCGGATGTCGAGCGCCAGGTGCTCTCGCGCGCGGTGCTGTGGCACGCGCAGGACCGCGTCATCCGCCACGGCAACCACACGATCGTGTTCTGACGCCTGGAGCGGCACGATCCCGCGTTCGGGTGTCACGACACGCGGCGTCGGGCGAGCGATCCCGCGGGTTGCGCCACCTGAAGCGGCGCGATGGGCGGGCGCGGGCAGGTGGGCGGGCGGCCGGGGAGCGGGTCAGACGAGGCGAAGCTCGGCGTCGATGGCGCGGCACGTCTCGCGCAGGCGCGGCAGGTACTCCGACATCACATGATCGACGGTGTCGCGGGTCGCGCTCGTCGACACGTTCACCGCGGCGACGACGTCGCCCCTTCGGTCGCGGACCGGAGCCGCCACCGAGCGCAGCCCGGGCTCGAGCTCGCCGTCGACGAGGGCCCAGCCTTGCTCGCGCACGCGCTCGAGCTCGCGGCGCAGCTCGAGCGGGTCGGTCACGGTGCGCTCGGTGAGCGGGAGGAGAGCGGATGGCTCGAGCAGAGCGTCGAGCGCGGCATCCGGCATCCCGGCCAGCAGCACGCGCCCCATCGACGTCGCGTACGCGGGGAAGCGCGTGCCGATGGTGATGCGCACGCTCATGATGCGCCGCGTCGGCACGCGGGCGACGTAGACGATGTCGGCGCCGTCGAGCACCGCCGCGGAGACGCTCTCATCGACATCACGCGACAGCCTCTCGAGGTGCGGCTGGACGATCTCGGGCAGCGACAGCGACGAGAGATAGCTGAAGCCGAGCTCCAGTACACGAGGCGTCAGCGCGAAGCGGCGCTCGTCGGCGCGGACGTACCCGAGTCGCTCGAGCGTCCGGAGGAACCTGCCGGCTGCTGCGCGCGGGATGCCGGCGCGCCGCGCCACCTCGCTCAGCGTGAGCTCGGGGTGCTCGGCGTCGAAGACTCGGATGACGGCCAGTCCGCGCGCGAGGGACTGGACGAAGTCGCCGGAGGCCTCGATCTCGGTCATCCGTACATTCTCGACTACCGCTCGAGGACGACCGCGAGGCCCTGCCCCACACCGATGCAGATCGCGGCGACCGCGACGCCGGCGCCGCGACGGCGCAGCTCGTGCGCGGCCCGTCCGATGATGCGGCCGCCCGATGCGCCGAGGGGGTGCCCGATCGCGATCGCGCCGCCTCGCTCGTTGAGAGTGGCCGGATCGAGCTCGGTCCACAGCTTCGCGCACGCGAGGCTCTGCGACGCGAACGCCTCGTTCAGCTCGACGAAGTCGACGTCGGCCCACGTCCGGCCGGCGCGTGCGAGGGCGCGGTTCGCGGCTTCGACGGGCGCGACGCCGAACACGTCGGGGTCGTTTCCGAACGCGCCCCGGCCGGTGATGCGGGCGAGGGGCTCGGCATCCATCGCCCCTTCCCTGCCGAGGAGCACGGCGGACGCGCCATCGTTGATCGGCGAGGAGTTGCCCGCCGTCACCGTGCCGTCGGCGGTGAACAGCGCCTTCAACCCGGCGAGCTTCTCGAGTGTCGTGTCGTCGCGGATGCCTTCGTCACGGGCGAGCTCCGCCCCCGGAACCTGCACGATCTCGTCGTCGAACGCACCCTCCGCCCAGGCCTCGGCGGCTCGCCGGTGACTCTGCAGCGCGAACGCGTCCTGCTCCTCTCGCGAGATGCCGTAGATCTCGGCGAGCTTCTCGGCCGACTCGCCGTTCGAGATCGTCCACGGTGCCGGCAGGGCTTTGTTGACCATGCGCCAGCCGATCGAAGTGTTCCACAGCGTCTGGTTGCCGACCGCCGGCCACGGCTTCGGCGACTTCTCGACGACGAACGGCGCACGGCTCATCGACTCGACGCCGCCGGCGAGCACCAGGTCGGCGTCGCCCGCCTCGATCGCCCGCGAGCCCTGGATGACGGCCTCGACCGACGAGCCGCACAGCCGGTTGACCGTGACGCCGGGCACGCTCGTCGGGAAGCCGGCCAGCAGCGCGCCCATGCGCGCGACGTTGCGGTTGTCTTCGCCCGCCTGGTTGGCGTCGCCGAAGATCACGTCCTCGATGCGGGCCGGGTCAAGGCCCGTCCGCTCGACGACGGTCCTCATGACGAGCGCGGCGAGGTCGTCGGGACGCACGCCCGACAGCGCACCGCCGGCGCGACCGAACGGCGTGCGGACGGCGTCGTAGATGTAGGTGGCCATGTCAGCTCTTTTCACGGATGCCGCGGGACGAGGCATCCCGTAGTTCCAGCCCGATGATCTCGGCGAGGGAGTCCACGGTGTTGTCGCCGAAGGCCTCGCGCACGGCGAAGCCGTCGGGCGTGAGGTCGAAGACGGCGTGGTCGGTGTAGACGCGCGTGACGCAGCCGACGCCCGTGAGCGGGTACGTGCAGGCCTCGACCAGCTTGGACTCGCCGGTCTTGGTCAGGAGGTCGGTCATCACGAACACCTGCTTGGCGCCGATCGCGAGGTCCATCGCGCCGCCGACGGCGGGGATGGCTCCGGGCGCGCCGGTGGACCAGTTCGCCAGGTCGCCGCTCCGCGAGACCTGGAACGCACCGAGCACGCACACGTCGAGGTGCCCGCCGCGCATCATGCCGAACGAGTCGGCATGGTGGAAGTACGCCGCCCCGGGCAGCGCCGTCACGGGCTGCTTGCCCGCATTGATGAGGTCGGGGTCGATGCGGTCGGTCTCGGGTGTGGGGCCCATGCCGAGCAGCCCGTTCTCGGTGTGGAGGATGATCTCCTGGTCGGCCGGCAGGAAGTTCGCCACCAGGGTGGGGGCGCCGATCCCGAGGTTCACGTACGAGCCCTCGGCGATGTCGGCGGCGACGCGCCGGGCGAGCTCGTCGCGGCTGATGCGGGTGCTCACTGCTCCACCGCCCTGGTCCCCGAGCCTGTCGAAGCGCCATTCAGCCGCTCGAGCGGGCGTCCTTCGAGATCGACGCCCGCGACGAACTCGCCGTTGCGGAGCCACGCCCGCTCCCCCACTGCGACGACACGGTCGACGAAGATGCCGGGGGTGACGACCGACTCAGGGTCGATCGACCCGAGCGGCACCACCTCGTCGACCTGGACGATCGTGGTCGTCGCGGCGGAGGCCATGATCGGTCCGAAGTTGCGTGCCGTCTCGCGGTACGCGAGGTTGCCCCAGCGGTCGGCTCGCAGCGCCGAGATGAGCGCGAAGTCGGCCGCGATCGGGTATTCGAGCACGTAGGTGCGGCCGTCGATCATGCGCTCCTCCTTGCCCGCCGCAAGTTCGGTGCCGACCCCCGTGGGCGAGAAGAAGGCGCCGATGCCGGCACCGGCGGCACGGATGCGCTCGGCGAGGTTGCCCTGCGGCACGAGCTCGAGCTCGATCTCGCCGGTGCGGTACAGCGCGTCGAAGACCCACGAGTCGTGCTGGCGCGGGAACGAGCACAGGATCCTGCGCACGCGCCTCTTCGCCAGCAGCGCGGCGAGACCGGTGTCGCCGTTGCCGGCGTTGTTGTTGATGATCGTGAGGTCCGACGCCCCCTGCGCGATCAGCGCGTCGATCAGCTCCACGGGCTGCCCGGCGCGCCCGAAGCCGCCGATCATGACAGTCGCACCGTCAGGGATGCCGGCGACGGCTTCCGCGACGGATGCCACGGTCTTGTCGATCACAGGAGGCTCCTGTTCGTTGTCCGAACGCCCGTCCGTCCTGCGGGCAGTCTAGCGGACTGCGCCGGCGACCGGAACGTCCGATCCCCGGCATCCATCGCCAGATCAGGTGATCTCGCCGCCACCACGCCCACCCCCGGCATCCATCGCCAGATCAGGTGATCTCGCCAACACAGGACGAATCGACACGGATCGTCCTGCACCGGTGAGATCACCTGATCTCACGACAGGGCCGCCGGGGGCCCGAGCCTCAGGCCTCCGCGTCGAACACCTCGCTCGCGATCCGGAACGCCGTGTTGGCGGCGGGGACCCCGCAGTACAGCCCGGCCTGGAGGATCACCTCGCGGATCTCATCGACCGAGAGCCCGTTGCGCAGCCCGGCGCGCAGGTGCATCGCGAGCTCCTCGTGGTGTCCGAGCGCGATGAGCGCCGTGATCACGGCGATCGACCGGGAGCGGCGATCGAGTCCGGCACGCGACCAGATGTCGCCCCACGCGACGCGCGTGATGTAGTCCTGGAAGTCGGAGGTGAGCTCCGTCGTGCTCGCGATCGCACGGTCGACGTGCTCGTCCGAGAGCACCTCGCGGCGCACCGCCATCCCCTGCTCGAAGCGCTGCGCGTCGGTGAGTCCCTCGCCGTCAGGACGCGGCATCCGTCTTCTCCTTCACGACGTGGTCGAAGAACTCGCGCAGCACCGCCGCCGTGGACGCAGCGTCGTCGGCGGGAGGCAGGTGCGCCGCACCGTCGATGCCGGCGGAACGCCCGTCGCGCACGCCGTCCGCGATCTCGCGAGCGGATGCCTCGGGGGTGACGCCGTCGTAGGCTCCCCACACCGCGAGCACCGGCCGGGTGATCTCGCCCAGGCGATCGCGCGCGTCGAAGCGGGCGAGCGCCTCGCAGCACAGGGCGTAGCTCTCGTCGTCGGCGTCCTGCAGCGCGTGGAGCAAGCGCCCCGTGATGCCGGGGCTGCGCTCGATGGATGCCGGCGCGAACCACCGCTGCGCGGAGCCGACGATGAGGGCAGACGTGCTCTGCGCGCGCACCTGCGCGGCGCGCTCGTGCCACGCCTGCGGCTCGCCGATGTGCGCGCCCGAGGCGACGATCGCGGCGCCGAGCACCTGCTCGGCATGCCGCAGCAGGAGCTCGAGCCCGACGCAGCCCCCGAACGAGACGCCTGCGTACAGGAACGGCTCGCCCACGGCTTCGGCGACGGCATCGGCCACCTCCGCCATCGTGAACGGCTCGGTCGCACGCGGCGAGGCGCCGTGCCCGGGCAGGTCCCACGCCAGCACCCGGTAGCCGTCCAGCGCCGGCATCACGTTCTCCCACAGGATCGTGGAGGTGCCCAGCGAGGGGCCGAGCACGAGGAGCGGCCTGGCTTCCGAGCCGACCCCGGAGCCGGTCGAAGGGCTCGCCAGCGCGATCTCGGGTACGGTCATGAGCCCTCTTCGTCGCCGCGGGCGTCGTGCTCCACGGCGTCGTCGACGAACTCGCCCGCGAGCCCTGTGTAATGTGCCGGATCGAGCAGCGCCTCGACGTCCAGCGCCTCGGCCACGGTGCGCGTCCGCACCTCGGGAAGCTCCCGCAGGAGGGTGCCGATGTCTTCGCCGCGCCCGGCCGCGGCAACGATCCCGCGTACCCGCTCGGCGCCGATGAGGGGTGTCAGCACGATCTTCAGCCGTTCCGCCACGATCAATCCGCGCGTGGCGCCGAGGTTGCGCGCGACGGCGTCCGGCTCGATGTGCAGGTCGGTCACGAGCGACGCCGCGTGCGCGGTCGCCCCGAGGGCGAGGCGCAGGAGCTCGCGCAGCGTCGGCCACTCCGCGTGCCACGCGCCGTCCGGGCGCTCGTCGCC
>NZ_RRYE01000130.1 GCF_004010105.1 Microbacterium sp. CPCC 204701 | reverse complement strand
CGGCGCATCCACGCGGCGTACACGGTTCCCGTGTCGTCCTGGATGTCTTCGGTGACGCGGAAGCCGAGGTCCTGCATGAATTTCACCGCGCGCGGCACGTCGGGCGTCACCTGGTTGAAGTGGTCGAGGCGCACGAGGGCGCCCGGCGTGTAGAGGTCGTAGCGCCACGCGAGGCGCTCGACGTGCTCGACGTCGTGGAAGAACTCGTAGGGGAACCCGAGCGGGTCGATGACGCGCACCGAGTCGCCGATGCCCTTCGTGAACCCCTCCGGGCTGCGGCGCACCTCGCAGCCGAGCTCGGTGTAGAAAGCGACCGCCTTGTCGAGGTCTTCGGGCGTGCGGACGCGGTACGAGAACGCGGCGACCGCCGCGACGGGGCCCTGGCGCAGCACGAGGTTGTGGTGGATGAACTCCTCGATCGACCGGAGGTAGACGGTGTTCTCGTCCTCCTCGGTCACCACGAGGTTCAGCACGTCGACATAGAACTGACGGGATGCGGCGAGGTCGGTCACCACGAGCTCCATGTACGCGCAGCGGAGGATGTCGGGCGCGGGGCTCGTCGGGGTGGGCACCGGGTCGTCGGTGTGGATGGGCGCCTCCTGGCTCACGTAGAACCCCGAGGAGGTGAGGGTCATGTCTTTGCGGTCGGTCATTTCACGTCCTTGCGTGTCAGGTCGAGGGGAACGGATGCCGCGGCTCAGGCCTGCAGCTTGCCGGCGGCGTCGGTCTGCTCGGCGTGGGGCTCGGCCTTGCCGAAGGTGGGGTTGTGCGCCGGGCCGAGGGTGATGTGCACGGCCTGCTGATCGGTGTAGAAGTCGATCGAGCGGTAGCCGCCCTCATGCCCGAGGCCCGAGGCCTTGACGCCGCCGAACGGGGTACGCAGGTCGCGCACGTTGTTGGAGTTCAGCCACACCATGCCCGCCTCGATGCCTCCCGAGAAGTTGTGTGCGCGCCTGAGGTCGTTGGTCCACACGTATGCGGCGAGGCCGTACCTGACGCCGTTGGCGAGTTCGAGCGCCTCCTCGTCGGTGTCGAACGGGGTGATCGCGACGACGGGTCCGAAGATCTCCTCCTGGAAGATCCGGGCGTCGGGGGCGACATCCGCGAACACCGTCGGGCGCACGAAGTTGCCGGTGCCGAAGCCGTCGGGGCGGCCGCCGCCCGCGACGAGCCGCGCCTCGGTCTTTCCGATCTCGATGTACGACATGACCTTGTCGTAGTGCTCGGGATGCACGAGCGCGCCGACCTCGGTCTTCGGGTCGTGCGGGTAGCCGACGATCACGCGATCGGCCTGCGCCGCGTAGCGCTCCACGAACTCGTCGTACACGGAGCGCTCGACGAGGATGCGCGAGCCCGCGGTGCAGCGCTCGCCGTTGAGCGAGAACACCCCGAAGATCGTGGCGTCGATGGCCGCCTCGAGGTCGGCGTCGGCGAACACGACGGCCGGGCTCTTGCCGCCGAGCTCCATCGACAGGCCCTTGAGGAAGGGCGCCGCGTTGCCGAAGATGATCTGCCCGGTGCGGCTCTCGCCGGTGAAGGAGATGAGCGGCACCTCGGGGTGCTTCACGAGGGCGTCTCCGGCATCCTCGCCGAGTCCGTTCACGAGGTTGAAGACACCCTGGGGGAGTCCGGCCTCCTCGAAGATGCCTGCCCACAGCGACGCCGACAGCGGTGTGAACTCGGCGGGCTTGAGGACGACGGTGTTGCCGGTGGCCAGCGCGGGGCCGAGCTTCCACGACTCGAGCATGAAGGGCGTGTTCCACGGCGTGATGAGTCCGGCGACGCCGATCGGCTTGCGATTGACGTAGTTCATCTGGCGGCCGGGAACCTTGTAGGCGTCATCGGCCTGCGCCACGATCAGGTCGGCGAAGAACCGGAAGTTCTCAGCCGCCCGTCGCGCCTGGCCGAGCGCCTGCGTGATGGGCAGGCCCGAGTCGAACGACTCGAGCTCGGCGAGCCGGGCGTCGCGCGACTCGACGATGTCGGCGATGCGGTGGAGCACCCGCGAGCGCTCGCGCGGCAGCATCCGCGGCCACGGCCCCTCGGCGAACGCACGGCGCGCGGCGACGACGGCGCGGTCGATGTCGGCCTTCTTGCCTGCCGCGGCCTGGACGTAGGTCTCGTTCGTGACCGGGTCGAGCACGTCGAACGTGTCGCCGTCGGCCGAGCCTGTGAACTCGCCGTCGATGTAGTGCTGAATGTGCTCGGGCAGGTCGTCGGGGACGTGCCGCGCGTCCAGAGCGGTCGTGGTGCCGGTCATGGGGTGCTCCTTCGTGGGGAGGGGGATGGTGACGGATGCCGGCGCCCCGGCACTCGGAGGTCAGAACGCCGGCAGGCCCAGGGCCTCGTCGGGGTGCTCGTGGATCATGTACGCGTCGAGGGTCGCCGACCGGTGCCGCCGGGCCGCCTTCTCGATCTCGCCGAGCGGGGCGCCCGATTCGATCAGCTGGATGATGTTCTCGTGCTCGCGCACGGACTCGGCCGCACGGCCGGGGACGAAGCTGAAGGTCGAGTCGCGCAGGTGTCCGAGTCGCGCCCATTCGCCGTTCACGAGCTCGAGCATGCGCGGGTTGGCGCACTTCGAGAACAGCGCCGCGTGGAACTCCTGGTTGAGCGCGGTGAACGCACGCGGATCGAAGTGCTCGAGCGTCTCGATCATGAGCTCGTTGATGCGGCGGGCGTTGCGGATGTCGTCGGCGGTGAGCCGGCGGGCCGCGAGCGCGGTCGCGGCGCCCTCCAGGATCGACAGCGCCTGCATGCTGAGCCGGTACTGCGAGTCGTCGACCATCGACACGCGTGCGCCGACGTTGCGCTCGAAGGTCACGAGCCCCTCGGCCTCGAGCTGGCGGATGGCCTCGCGCACCGGCACGACGCTCATGTCGAGGTCGCCGGCGATCGAGCCGAGCACGAGGCGGTACCCGGGCGTGAACTCCTGCTTCGCGATGCGCTCCTTGATCCAGTGGTACGCGCGCTGCGACTTGCTCTGGCTCGGGGCCTCGCGGCCCGTCTCGAGGTCGGTCATCGGTCGCCTCCGTCGTCTGCGTCGTAGCGCGCTCGCCACTGCGCGTTCATCGGGAAGAGCCCCTCGACCGGATGCCCCTCCGCGACCCGCTGGGCGATCCAGGCGTCCTCGTCCTCCTGCGCGAGCGCCGCGTCGACGACCTCTTCGACGATCCCGCGGGGGATCACGACGACGCCGTCGGAGTCGCCCACGATGACGTCGCCGGGCTCGACCGTCGCGCCACCGCAGGCCACCGCGACGTCGGTGTCCCACGGCACGTGCTTGCGCCCCAGGACGGCGGGGTGGGCGCCGGCGGAGTAGACCGGGATGCCGACCGCGGCGACGGCCGAGGCATCCCTCACCCCTCCATCGGTCACGATGCCGGCCGCGCCCCGCGCGTGCGCGCGGATCGCGAGGACGTCGCCGAGGGTGCCCGAGCCGCTCTCGCCGCGCGCCTCGATCACGATGACCTCGCCCTCGCCGACCGCGTCGAACGCGCGCTTCTGCGCGTTGTAGCCGCCGCCGTGCGACGCGAACAGGTCTTCGCGGTTGGGCACGAAGCGCAGGGTGCGGGCGGTTCCGACGAGCTTCGCGGCGCCGGCTGGGGAGGCTGGATGCAGCGACCGTACGCCGTCGATGTGCACGTTGTTCAGCCCCCGCTTGCGCAGCTGCGCCGACAGCCCCGCGACGGGGGCGGCCCCGAGCTTCGCCCGCAGCTCGTCGCCGAGAACAGGACATCTGACGGAGGCAGGAGAATCTGCCGCCGATCCTCCTGTATCCGTCAGATGTCCTGATTCTGACGAGTGCGCTGCGGGGAGCCCCGCGGCCTCCGGCGATCCCCAGGCCTCGGCGCGCTGCAAGTCGTCGACGGCGGGCATAGAACCCAGCTCCGGGTCGAAGGGCACCTCGCCCTCGACGACGGTGGTCACGAGCCGGCCCGAGGACGGGCCGCCCGGCACATCGACCTCCACCTCGACGACGTCGCCGGGGGCTGCCACCGACGACCCCGCCGGCGTGCCGGTCAGGATCACATCGCCCGGCTCGAGCGTAAAGTGCTGCGAGAGGTCTGCGACAAGCTGCTCGAGGGGGAAGATCATGCCCGCCGACGTGTCGTCCTGCACCACGACGCCGTTGAGCCAGGAGCGGATGCGCAGGGATCGTGGGTCGACGCCGCGTGCGTCGATCAAGGACGGCCCGATCGGCGTGTAGCCGTCGCCGCCCTTGGATCGCACGTTCGAGCCCTTGTCGTTCGCGCGGAGGTCGTAGAGCCCGAAGTCGTTCGCGGCGGTGAGCCAGGCGACGTGCGCCCAGGCGTCGCCCTGGGCGACGCGGCGCGCGGGGGAGCCGATCACGAGCGCGATCTCGCCCTCGAACGCGAGCAGCTCCGTGCCTGCGGGCCGCTCGATCGTGCTGCCGGAGGAGGCGACGGAGCTGGACGGCTTGAAGAAGTACGAGGGATGCTGCGGCCGCCGTCCGCGCTGATCCGCACGCGACGCGTAGTTGAGGTGGATCGCGACCACCTTGCCGGGGCGGGCGGGCAGGGCGGCGAATCGCGGATCGGCCGCAGAACCCGCGGCCGTGGCATCCATCTCGTCCATGAGCATCCTCACTCTTGCGTCGTATCCGAAATCGTATATCATCGGTCCGACAAGCGGCAACCACGAAAGCGAGCGCCGCGACGACGACGTCACCCCAGACACAGGAGTCACCCGATGAGCACACCCCAGCCCGCACCGGGCTTCACCCCCACCGGCACGATCGCGGCCGCGGTCGATCGCCGCCGCGTCGTCTTCGCCACGGTCGTCGGCACGACCGTCGAGTGGTACGACTTCTTCATCTACGCCACGGCCGTCGGCCTCGTGTTCGGTGAGCTCTTCTTCGCCCCGCTCGGGGCAAACAGCGCGCTCATCGCGTTCGCCACGGTGGGCGTGAGCTTCCTGTTCCGCCCGCTCGGGGCGTTCCTCGCCGGCCACTTCGGCGACAAGTACGGGCGCAAGGTCGTGCTGATGTGGACGCTCATCCTGATGGGCGCCGCGACCGCGCTCATCGGCGTGCTCCCCACATACGAGGCGATCGGCATCACGGCGCCGATCCTGCTCGTGCTGCTGCGCATCCTGCAGGGCATCTCGGCGGGCGGTGAGTGGGGCGGGGCCGTGCTCATGGCCGTCGAGCACGCGCCGAGGCAGCGCCGCGGCGCGTTCGGTGCGTCGCCCCAGATCGGCGTGCCGCTCGGCCTGCTGCTCGCCTCGGGCGTCATGGCGCTCATGGCCATGATCGCGCCCGGCGACGCGTTCCTCGCGTGGGGCTGGCGCATCCCGTTCCTCCTCAGCGTCGTGCTGATCCTCGTCGGCTACTACGTCCGCCGTCGCGTCGAAGAGAGCCCGGTGTTCGCCGAGCTCGCCGAGCGCAAGGAGAAGGCGCGGATGCCGATCATCACGCTCTTCCGCAAGCACGCGCTCCTCGTCTTCATCGCGGCACTGGTCTTCGCCGGCAACAACGCGGTCGGCTACATGACGACCGGCGGCTACATCCAGGGGTACTCGACGAACCCTGAAGGACCCCTCGCGCTCGAGCGCGGGCCGGTGCTGTGGGCCGTCGCCGGCTCTGCGGTGACCTGGCTGCTCTCGACGCTCGCTGCCGGCTTCCTGTCGGACCGCATCGGACGCCGCTCGACCTACATCCTCGGGTGGATCCTGCAGCTCGTGGGCGTCTTCACGCTCTTTCCGCTCGTGAACACCGGCAACATCTGGCTGCTGTTCCTCGGCCTTGCGATCCTCACGATCGGCCTCGGCTTCACGTACGGACCGCAGGCGGCCCTGTACTCCGAGCTGTTCCCGGCGTCGATCCGCTTCTCGGGAGTGTCGATCTCGTACGCGATCGGCGCGATCCTCGGCGGCGCATTCGCGCCGACCATCGCGACCGCGCTCGTGCAGGCCACCGGCTCGACGGTCTCGGTGACGTGGTACCTCGCGGGCATGACCGTGATCGGCCTCATCGGCACGCTGCTGCTGCGCGACCGCAGCGGCATCCCGCTCGGTCCTGAGCACGAGGCCGAGCAGTCGGTGAGCCCCGTCCACGGGTTGTCGAAGGCCTGAGCCTTCCACGCGACGGCCTCGTCAGCTTCGGCGGTGGGGCCCCCTCGTTTTTGCGGGTGCTCTCGCGCGGTCGGTTCCCGCTTCCGCTGCTGCATGTTTCGGCCGCGCATGCAGGTTCGGGCAGCGCGACGGGAGTCGAATTGAGGGTGCTGGTGACGGTCCCCACGCCTCCTCCACGCGCCGCGCGAAGACTCCGCGCGCGTGGGGCCGCGCCACGGCACGACGTGTCGCGTGACGGGCCGGGCTTCCGCCGCTCGGCTCAGGGCTGCGGCATCCCGGTGACGCGCGTGCGACCCCTCACCTCGGCGACGACGCGCCCATCGGCCGTCGAGACCCGGACGTCGTAGATGCCCGACCGGCCCTCGAGCGTGCGGCGCTCAGCCACGGCTTCGAGCTCGTCGCCCTCGCGCGCGGGGGAGAGGAACGCGATGTCGGCGCCCGCGACGAGGGTCACGGCATCCGTCTCGTTGCAGGCCAGCGCCAGCGCCGTGTCGGCGAGGGCGAACACCAGGCCGCCGTGCGCCACCGCGAAGCCGTTCAGCATGGCGTCGCGCACGGTCATGAGCACGACCGCGTGCCCGGGTTCGGCCCGCGCGACCCGCATGCCGAGGGCAGCCGAGGCGGAATCCTGCGCGATCATGCGCCGGGTGTGCTCGGTCGCGTAGACGTCGTCCATGCCGGATCCTTCCCGCTCGGCGTTGAGCCGCGCGCGGCGCTGTGCGATCATCGTACAGAACGAGCGTTCAGTAATCCACGGCGCTCGCCGTCGACGATGACGAACGGATGCCGATGCCGACGATCCTGCGCGACGACCGCGCCGACCGCCTCTGGGTGCGCCTGCACCGTCCCGAGGCGCGCAACGCGATCGATCGCGCGATGATCGACGAGCTGCACGAGGTCTGCGACGAGCTCGAGCGCGTGCCCCGGATCCTCGTGATCGGCGGCACCGACGGGGCCTTCGCCGGCGGCGCAGACATCGCGGAGCTCCGCGACCGCACGCCCGCCGACGCGGTCGAGGGCATCAACTCGCGGCTGTTCGACCGCATCGCACGCCTGCCGATGCCCGTGATCGCCGTAGTGGATGGCTGGGCTCTCGGCGGCGGAGCCGAGCTCGCGTACGCCGCGGATTTCCGCGTCGCAAGCGATCGTGCCCGGTTCGGCAGCCCCGAGCCGTCGCTCGGCATCGTGCCGGCGGCCGGCGCGACCTGGCGCCTGCCGCGGCTCGTCGGCGAGCCGCTCGCGAAGCATATGCTGCTGGCCGGGCGCGTGCTCGACGCGCACGAGGCGCTCGCTGCAGGGCTCGTGGTGTCGGTGCACGAGCCCTACGCCCTC
>NZ_RRYE01000013.1 GCF_004010105.1 Microbacterium sp. CPCC 204701 | reverse complement strand
GCACGGCCGGGGAGTACGGCATGAGCGGCTTTGGGGTACCTTCAGGCCAGATTGCGGTGATCTCGGATGACTGCGGCATGGGGTGTATCTCCTTCGGTGTGGGTGGGGTGCCGGCGGCACTCAGGCAGGTGCCGCCGACGAGCGTGTCAGAACGTGCAGCCGATGGATGCCGGGTCGAGCGCGGACCCAGTTCCCTTCTCGCTCAGCGACGGGTCGTCGAGGTCTTCGGGGACGACGATGTCGCCGTTGCGGAGCATGTCTTCGACCTCGGCGAGGCGCTGCTCGATTTCCGGGGTGACCGCCACGTTGCCGTGGAAGTCTGCGAGGTCGCCGACGTTGAGGTTGGCGAAGTCGTACGGCAGGTAGGTGTGCGCACCGATCTCGCCCGCAGCGCCCTTCTCGATGATGTCGGCGGTGATCCCGTTGAGGTTGTAGAGGACGCTGGTGAGGACGACGTCGGGCGCGGACTCGTAGTTGTCGAAGTACGACGGGATGACGTACGTCGGCCGTGCGGCGTCGCGGGCGGCGCCGTAGAGGCCGGTCACGGCGCCGTCGACGGCCGAGAGGATGACGTCGGAGCCAGCCGCGATCTGACTGGTTGCGGCTGCCTGCGCAGCGCCGACATCGGAGAACGAGCCGGTGTACTGGATGTCGATCTGCACCTCGGGGTTCACGCAGCGTGCGCCGAGGATGAATCCCTCGGGCTGCCGAGTCACCGCGGGGAAATCACCGCCGGCCACGGAGGAGATCTTGTTGGTCTGGGTCACCATCCCGGCGAGCGCGCCGGCGAGGAAGGTGCCGTCCTGCTGCTTCACGTTCCAGACGCACTGGTTGTCCGGCAAGGCCGCGAGGTCCTCGTCCGTTGCCGCCCAGGGGCCCTGGCAGACGGTGGTGTCTGGGAACTGCTCCGCGATCTGCGTCGCGGCTGCGGTGACAGCTCCGGACATGATGAGAATCAGGTCGTACCCCTGGCTGGCGTAGGACGATGCCTGCTGGACCACGTCGGCGGATTCGACGAGGCCGCCGGCGAACTCCACCTCGATGTTGTCGACATCGATCTCCGAGATTCCGTCGAAGACCGAGTTGGACCAGGAGCGGTCATTCTCCGGGCCGTCCGTGATCACGAGGGCCCGGTACGGGTCGTCTGCTGAGGCCGGCGCGGCGTCACTGGCGTCGCTGGCGCAGGCACTGAGCGCGAGCAAGGGAAGAAGTGCGGCTGCGACCAGGCCGAGCCGGCGGCGGGTGGGTGTTGCCATGAGATTCGGTCTCCTTGATTCGGGTGGTGCGTCGGATGGTGCGGATGGGACAGGTGGGTCGGTCAGCCTCCTCGTTGCCAGGCGACACCGGTCGCGGCCGGGTAGCGAGCAGACCGCGACAGCGCGACGACGATGATCGCCGCGAGGTACGGGAGAGCAAGAATCAACTCGGTGGGGATGCCGGCGAGCAGCGGGATCGATTGAACTTGGTATTGGAGCGCCTGCAGGACTCCGAACGCGAGCGCGGTGACCAGGCCCAGCAGCGGTCGCCAGCGGACGAGGATGACGATGGCGAGCGCGATGTATCCGGTCCCCGCGCTCATGTTGGTGACGAATCCGCCGGATGCGCTCGTCAGGACGATCGTCGCTCCCCCGAGCGCCCCGAGGGTTGTTCCGATGACGAGGGCGATGGTGCGAACCTGGGGGACGCTTATGCCCGCGGAGTCGAGTGCGGCGGGCGCCTCTCCCGCCGCCTTGACGCGCAATCCCCACGTCGTCCGGTCGAGAAGGAGAAGCAGCAGCGGGGCAGCGACGATCGCGGCGTAGACCAGGGCGTTCTGGTTGAACAGTGCCTGGCCGATGATGGGAATGTCGGAGAGGATCGGGATGGCCAGGCGGGGGGCGTTGCTGACGGGCTCCTTGCCTTGGAACGTCGCCCACAGCGCGGTGGTCAGCCCGACGGCAAGGAGGTTCACGACCACGCCGCCGACAACTTGGTCGATCCCTCGCCAGACGTAGAGGATGGCGAGGACGCCACCTGTGGCGAGGCCGACCGCGGCGCCGGTGAAGACCCCGATGAAGGGGTTGCCCGTCTGGGAGTATCCGACTGCTGTTCCCCAGGCGCCAAGGAGAACTGCGCCTTCGATCCCGACGTTGAGGACGCCGGAGCGTTCGGACACGATCTCGCCGAGCAGTGCCCACAGCAGCGGGGCCATGAGGGGAATGGAGACGACAAGGAGTGTCGTGATGGTGTCCACCGGTTACTTCCTCAGGGTGATGACACGGGTAGCGAGGAGAGTGAGTACGAGCACGCCGATGACGACGATCCCGAGCGAAAACGGAAGTCCGGCGCCGATCTGGAGCCCGTTGCTACCGACGGTCAAGGCGGCGAAAAGCAGTGCCGAGAGCGGTATCCATGCGACACGAAGTCCCGCGACGAGCGCGACGACGATTCCGACGAACCCGTAGTTCGAGGAGACCCCCTCGGAGAGTTGTCCCCCGGCGCCGAGGACGAGGAGCGCACCCGCCAGTCCCGCACTGATCCCTGCGATCGCGAAGGTCGAGAGGGTGGTCGAGCGTCGCTCGAATCCGGCTAGTTCGGCGGCTGTCTCGCCGAGGCCGACGGCACGAATTCCGAATCCGAGGCGGGTGCGGGTCATGACGATCGCGCAGATCACGGCGAGCACGCCCGCGACCACGATGCCCAGGTTGACGCCGCCGGCGGTCCAGATCACCGGAAGTCGCGACTCTCGTTCGATCAGGCGGGTCGCCTGACCGCTGGTGTCCGGGAAGATGTGCCGGATCACCAGACCGGCGGCGAAGACTGCGACGAAGTTCATCAGCAGCGAGACGATCATCTCGCTCGCGCCCAGCCACGCCCGGAGCAGGCCCGGGACGAGCGCCCACGCGGCCCCGGCGGCCGCCCCCGCGAGGAGCGAGCTCACCAGAGTGAAGGGGCCCGGTCCCAGCGTCAGCGCCGCGCACACGGCGCCGATGGCACCGGCGAACAGCTGACCCTCGCCGCCGACATTCCACAGTCCGGCACTGAAAGGAATCGCCGCGGCAATTCCGGTGAGCAGAAGCACCGAGGTGATCGTGATGACCTGGCCGATCGTGAACGGGGAGCCGAACGCGCCGGTCCAGAGCGCGCGGTACGCCTCGAGGGGGTTCGCGCCCATCGCAAGGATGACGGCGCTGACCACAGCGAAGGTGAGGGCCACGGCGCCCGCGACAGGCGCGGCTCGCTTGGAAACCTGCGTGAGTGTGATTGTCATCGTCCTGCCGATTGTGCATTGTGCATTATCGATAATCAGTATGATTGGGGGCAGTCGTCACTGAAGACCAGAACGGCTCGCTTTTACAGGCTGTTTACAAGGGCGTTACACCGCCCCCCGCAACCGGCAGAGGACTGCGTGAGTGAGATGAATGGGATCAGATCTGCGGAATCGCAAGTTCTCCAGGTTCTTCGCGAACGGATCCTTCGAGGCGAACTAGCCGTCGGTGACCGGCTCCGTCAGTCAGAGATCGCAGCTGACCTTCGAGTGTCGACCACACCGGTTCGAGAGGCATTTCGCGACCTGGCCGCAGAGGGCCTCGTGCAGATCGACACAAACCGCGGTGCAGTCATCAGGGAGTTCACGCGCGACGAGCTTGTTGAGGTCCTGGAGCTGCAGCTCGTCGTCGAAACGGAGACGCTGGGCCGCGCCGTTCCCAACTACACCGACGATGTGATCGAGCGTGCTGCGATTCTTCACGAGCGCATGCGCGCATCTACAGACCCACTCGAGTTCACGATCATCAACTACGACTTCCACATGCTCCTGTCAGAGCCGAGTGGTCGACGCCGCTCACTGTCGATTCTTCGTGGGCTTTTCAATGTGGCGACCATCCAGATCAAGCAGGACATTGCCGCGTGGGAGGGTCGGCGCGCGGTCGGCGAACAAGACCACGCAGACATGCTCGACGCCGCACGCTCCCGCGACGCGCACCGAATGCTTCAGATCCTGCGGGACCACACCATCCCCGCAATTGAGCACCTCAAGGCCATAGGCACCGAATCGACGCCTTGACAAGCCGCCTCGATGAGCCGCCCGTGAGAAATCGGTAGTTCTCAACGCGGCAGGTCGAGGACGACGCGAGTCAACCAGCGTACGCTCAGGTTCCTCTGTCGGGCAACGCCCGTGGAAGGATCCGAATCGGGTGCTAATGATTCCGCGCTCCTTCTCGCCGCGCGCGACTCAGTGGATCGTCTCGCCCCGCGCGAGCATGGCGACGTACTGAGCGACGCGGGCCGCACGAGTGTCCGGGCGCTTCAGGCTGCTCACGCGGAACGCCATCGCGAAGCGGTTCTGCGCCGACTGCGCGGCGAACGCAGCGGCGATCGCCGGGTCGGCGTCGAGCGCCGCCTGGAGCTCGGACGGGACCTCCCCATCGCGCTGACGGTAGGCGGCGTCCCACCGGCCGTCCGCCCTCGCTCGTTCAATCTCGCGCAGACCAGCGGGTCGCATCCGGCCCGCCTCGATTAGACGGGCGGCGTGCTCGACGTTGACCTTCGACCACACCCCACGCGGCCGGCGCGGTGTGAAGACCTGCAGGAAGTAGTCGGCATCCAACGACTGCTTCTGCCCGTCGATCCAGCCGAAGCACAGCGCGACGTCCAACGCATCCGCATAGGTGATGCCCGGCTTGCTCGACGCCACCTTACGAACGCGCAGCCTGACTCCGTCAGCATCGGGATCGGACTCCAGCCAGCGCTCCCATTCCTCGACGGTATCAACGTGCAACTCGGGCTTGGCAGAGGCTGCGACCATTCTCGAACGGTAGCCCCTCGCCCGGACAGGTTCCTCATTGCGGGCACGACCCGTATTGGTTTCATCGTGAGCGCTCGTCTTCCTAACGACCACAGGTCGCGCGCCACGGTCAACGATCCGGCCGATTTCACCGTGATGGTTCAGCTTTCGGGCGGCGCCCGCTCGGATCCAACGCGGGTGCGCCTCTGCTGTGACGGTGGCACCGTCGGCGGCATGAACGGAATACTGATTGGCTACGCCAGGGTCTCCACAGCGGATCAAGACCTCACCTCGCAGCGAGACGCACTGCTGCGACTGGGAGTGCTCGATTCGAACATCTACGTCGATCACGGGCTGACCGGCACCAACCGGGCCAGGCCCGGACTGCGCGAAGCGCTCGCCGCAGTCCGGGAAGGTGACACGCTCGTGGTCACCAAACTCGACCGGCTCGCCCGATCGGTGAAGGACGCACGCGACATCGCCGACGAACTGACAACGAAAGGCGTCGCGCTCAGTCTGGGCGGGAACAGGTACGACCCCACAGACCCGGTGGGGAGGCTGCTTTTCAACGTGCTCGCCATGGCCGCCGCGTGGCATTCCTCGCCACCTGGGAAGCACGTATCTTTTGAACCCGCATCGTCGTGGCAGCGGCCCCGTCCCATCCGCAACAGGGTTACGGATCGGGTCGGTTCGGAAGTCCCTTAGGCTGCCACGTACTCCTGCCGGACCGCGCCCCGCGTGGCGATCTCGATGAAACCAAAGTCGTGGTCGGAGTTCAGGATGACAGCGTCGTTGACGACCGCGTATGCCGCGATGAGGCAATCGAACGCCGCTGCCGCGCGCATGAGCCCGGTGGACCATAGCGCCTGTTGGACATCCAGGGCTTGCTGCTCGCCGGGATGTTCCCATGCGGGCAGTAACTGCTCCATGTCCGCGCGGAGTTCTTGGTACTCCTGCGGGCTCCGTGCCGAATGGCAGTACTCGAGAACTTGCGGCGGGCAGGTGATGATCAGGTGAGTGGGTGAGAGCTCCCGGAGCCTTGTCGCAATCGCTTCGCTCTTTGAGGCCTTCTGCCAGATGCTGTTGTCGACGAGGTAGGTCGTCACTGGCCGGCAATCGCCGTCGCCGGCGGGATCGTCGGTGCGTCGATCTGGTCAGGCTCGAACGTACGGGCGATGATCCGCTCGACGGCCGCCGGCTGGCGACGGACGGCGATGAGAGTGCGCAGGGCGAGATCCACCGTTTCGCGATTGGAGGTCGTGCCGGCGAGCTCTTTCGCTTGGCGCAGCTCGTCCGGGTCGATATCGATTGACGTGACGGTCATGACTCCTCCTCCGGTTTGTATAGAGCAGTATATAGACCTTCGCTCGACGCCGCGTCGATCTCAAGCGCATGAGGCTTCCATCGAGCCAGATGCCCAAGAAGCCCCCTCCTACGCGCGACACACGTAAACGGATCGGTTACCGCGCCGGCTCTGGTTAGAGCGGTCGCTTACTGTCTTTCTTGACCGTGCCCGATGAAAATACGCGCGAACCGGTCGATCCAGCGTCGCGTCGTCGTCCTTTCGTCGGCCACGGAAGGGATGGGCCGCTGGAGTTCCTCGATCCTTGCCTGGGCGCACTTGTACTTCTCAAATGTCTTGCGAGGTATAAGCCCGGCGTGGCTGGCTTTGAGATCGCGTATTGAGCCTTCGGGAGAGGTCTCGATCCATTTCCGTACCTCTACGGCTTGCTGACGGTAGAGGCGCCGCTGCTCGCGCCAGCGCGGCCAATCGTCATCCTTCCCTACGGTGTAGGCGACTACATACGCGACCACGCTGCGGCGATTGTGGAAGCGAGCATCCCAGACGGGTAGCCAGGTGAAGAGAGTGAGGAGAGTCACCGCCAACCCAATCCACCACCATATGGGCAGGTCGGTGTCGTCGTTGCTGATGCCGTTCGCAAAGAGTGGGATGACCATGTAGAACATGACGAATAGGCCGGGAAGGAACAGCCAAGGGTGCAGCGGCTGGCTCGGCGCTGGGCGGCTGGGGCCGGTGAACGACGCCGGGTCCCGACCGAACAACCGCATCTCGACACGTTGCCGATCCCTGTGGTTCGGCTCGAGGGTCGCCCATGTGATCGCCAGTGCGTCTCCCGCTTCTCTGATTGCCCGCGTCGCCCAGTAGTTCGAGAACAGAACAGACATGTTGCTCAGCGCCCCGACAAGGCAAACAGCGAACAGTGTGGTTGTTAGGCCGGAGCTTCCATCGAACTTGTCCTTATTGGCAATGAGCACCGCTCCTCCGCCGACGAGAAAACCGTTCAGTGTCATGAGCCACGTCATCCGGTGGCCGATGATGTCGTGTTCCTGCTTGAGGCGGTCCGCGAAGACGGAACGAAGGTCCGCTGCAGGAGCCGCCACTGTTGCGTCGTTATGCACGAGTCTCCGTACTGATGATGTTGTGATGTGCGAGGTCGGGGAGAATCTCGGCAGAAATGGGTCCGATGATCGCTATGACGAGTAGCCGCACGTCGGCCTTCGATAGATATGCCGCAGCCGCACGGTGGGTTGAATCGAGCATGAGTGCACCACGGGGCGTTGCATACGCGGGAATGGTAAGCAGGACGGGCTCCGTGTACCGCAAGTACTGGCTGCTGAACGCGTCGATCCGGTCGCGCCGTTGAGGTGTCCAGAACTCCCTGTGCTCAACCGCCTCACCCACCGAGAGGGGCGTCGACTCGGCGTCTCGCCAATCCCCGGGTCCGCCTGCTCGATTCTCGTACCAGACCGTCCGTAGATCCCCGAGTTTGTCGCGATCAGTGATGACCCGCGCCGAGATCGCAACCCTGGAAACCTGCAGAAGATCCCAATTCATCCAGGCCCTGATGTTGTCTCCGAAGAGCCGCCTGAAGTCGCCGAGGTCCATGATGACCACCTCACCACAGATTGCGATCCGCCTACCACCTGCACACTTGTTGACCGCGCGCCCGCCATCCCGCTACCGCGCGGCGCCCGATAGTGCATCGACACCGTTCTGCGCGAGAGCCCATCGGCAGTGGCGCGTCGGTTCGCATCGCCGATGTCGGTGGACCCGCAGATGATTACGCCACGCCGAAATCTCGCTCACCGTTGGTCTCCCCTGTCGTGCCTTATGTGAACCATCGGGTGCTCGAGGAGGCAAAGCAGTACCTCCCTCGCGACCCCGACGAGATGTTGATCGTCGACCGTGTTGCTGCGTTCGTCGAAGGCACCAAGTCATCTCCGAATGTGCGTCTCGCCGTACTTGGCACCCTCGGAGCGCACAGTATGAACGGCGCCGGGAGCCTGGCGCGCTTTCCCGGACACCTGAGGGCTTGGTGTTGTGGCCGGCGGTCAGGCAGATCCCTGCCGGCCGCGACGGTGAACGGTGACGCGCACGAGGGCCGACTGTGCCCCGATCCAGACGCTGATCAGGTCGCGCGCCTGCGCGGGTACCTCCGCCAGGGTGCGCGCCTGCGTCGCGACGCCGAGCTCGGGCACCCGAACATGCCACCACCGGCCATCTCGGTGAACGGTGACCCGGTACGGGCGGGGACGGTGCACGGAAGCCATAAGAGAGCAACGATACGCCGTGCGCGCGTGCGATTCCACGAGAACCGGCGACTGTTCACCTGCCGGACGTCTGTTGCGCATCGGCGCTCAGTAGCATCTGTGACCTTGACCCGACCGAGGGAGTATCGTGTCCGAACCCACGGAGATGCATCCCGTCTTGCTGGAGCTGTTCGACGCCCTGGCGCGTGAGGAAGGGTTGATCGACGGTGGGCCGAGCTGGGTGCGATTCCTGTCCGCCGATGCGGAGATCGTCGCGAAGATCTCGGCCAGCGTATTGGCGGAGATGATCCATGGATCGATCGTCGTATATTCAGCCATGCTTTGGACGCTACGACCGGGCACCGACAAAGCCGAAGTCCTCGATCTGGTCGCACGCCGGTGCAGACGTCGATGCTCGCTTCCTGTGACTGCAGGAGATCCGGGCCCTAGCCGGTCGCCTTCCGTGCGTCTCGACCCGCGGCGTGATGGCGCTAGCGCGTGCCGATCCCGAACGTTCACCTCGCAGGGCGATCCTCGACTCGTGGGGGACGACCGTCTTGGTGCGCGGCTGCTCGTAGCAGCATTCGTCGTGTGTGGCGTGTTGGCCGTTGCAGTGGGCCTCGCGCTTGCGATCTGGCCCGACTAAGCGAGCTCCGCCCAACCGAAGGTCCGGCTCGCGCGTCGAGGAATCCGCTTGCGGGCGGAGGGGGTGACAGAACTTCGCCGCGGTAGGCAGTGGACGTCGCCCCGATCGGTCTCTGAGGGACAGCACGGAGCCGATCTGCGCGCACAGCAACGTCCACGCGTCTCAGTAGAGTCTCGGCATACGCAGAAATGGCCGCCGAGGCCACGCACTGGCGCCTGAAAACTTAGAAGGAGCATCCTGTGACTGAGCAGTGGATCTACGAGCACGCAAGCGATGGCTCGGCTCGCTTCGCGCTGGGCGTCGTCGGCGACAACCCGCTGGTGTGCTTCGGCATCAACCCGAGCACCGCGGTGCCGAACGCTCCTGATCCAACCATCAAGCGCGTGACTCGCTTCGCCGCCGACAACGGCTTCGACAGCTGGGTGATGCTCAACGTCTACCCGCAGATCTCGACAGACCCGAAGGGACTTCACCTCGAGCACAGCACAAACCTGAAGGCCGAGAACGAGCGCCACATCGCCCAGATCGTGCAGGGCCGCGCGACGCTGCTGGCCGCCTGGGGCAACCTTGTCGACTCCCGACCTTACCTGCGACCCCTCTTGCGCGACATCCTGCAGGTCACCACGGACGCAGGGGCGGAGTGGGTATCGCTCGGTAGGCCCACCAACGATGGTCATCCCCGTCACCCGCTCTACGTGCGCGCCGATACGCCGCTGGTGCCGTTCGACGTTGCGGGCTATCTCGCGGTCGCGCGGGTCTGACTGGCTCACACGCCATGGACCATGGAACTCGAAATCACCTCCACGCCCTGCGACACGCTGGTGTGGGCACCCATTTCACAGGAAGCCGCGGAAGCTGCGATGCGAGCTTACGAAGTCCGGCTACTCGGTGCTCGACGCCGCTCCATGGGAGCTGAACAGCCTCGAGCTCATTCCCGAAGGCGAGCACCTCGAGTCCGACCCTGCGCGCATCCTCGACGTCGAGGTCGGCCCATGCGTGCGGTTCCGTCGCCGAGCAGGCAACCGTCACGCCGCCGACTCGCACATCGCGCGCATAGGACATCACAACCTCGCCCTCGCCTGACGGTTGTGAGCCTTCGCTATCCACCCGAAAAGTGCTGAGCCGAGGACCCATCTCGGCCTGATACCGCGCCCTCGAACTCCGGTGCAGCCGCTTGTGCCGTCGCCCAGTCTGGCTCGGCCTGCGGCGCGCAACCGACCATGCCGACCGTGAGCACTCCGAGGAGCGTGAAGAAGGCACGATGGGAACGCATGCCGCCAACGCCGTGACCGTCACCCTCCAGATTCTTGCGCTCGCGACGGCATTCGCGGTCGCGGCAGGCGGTGATGCGGGCGCTGACACGGATGACTGTCTGCGAAAGGTCCATCTGCGGCGTCTTGGCGCGACCGAAGCCGATCGCGAGAACGAGGGACACGCGGTGAGTCACCAAGAGTACGGCGATTGACTCGATAACGGGATCGGTCAGCCCGACTCTCAAACTGTAGATGCGCGCCGGCGGCCCGCCCTCGTTCGCAGCCTGTAAGCGGATCGTTGCGGGCGAATGCCCACGATGGCGCCATTCTCATTCGCTGCCCGCTTGCGGGTCGCTGATCGGCGGGCGGCTCCATCGCATGGCGGCGTGCCGCGTTTCTGAGCCTGTCGGCCGAAGGGCCGCGAGCACATGCTGTCGTCATGAATGAAATCAAAGTCGGCTACGAGCGGGTGTCAACGATCGAGCAGGACGAGTCTGCTCAACGGGATGCCCTCGTGCGACTCGGAGTAGATGAAGCCTGCATCTTTGTAGACCACGGGATGACAGGCGCGAACCGGGCTCGGCCTGGCCTGCGGGAGGCGCTTGCGGCGGTGCGGCGTGGCGACACGCTCGTCGTCACGAAGCTCGATCGCTCGCGCGGTCGCTGAAGGACGCGCGAGACATCGCCGATGAGCTCACCCTCAGGGGCGTCGTCCTGAGTCTGGGCGGGAGCACGTACGATGCGACAGATCCCGTCGGTCGCTTGCTCTTCAACATCCTCGGGATGGTCGCCGAGTTCGAAAGAGATCTCATCCGAGTGCGCACCCGCGAGGGAATGGCGATCGCCCGGGTGAAAGGCAAGCTGAAGGGCAAGCAGCCGAAACTCACCCGCACCCAGGCGAGGACACCTCTACGAAGTCCTCGACAGCGGCGCGTATTCGCAGACCGAGATCGCAGAGTTGTTCAATATCTCGCGCGCAACGATTCACCGCGAGGTCCACCGTCGGGTGGCATCAGCGCATTGAACCGACCACTCCTCGGCCGCCCTTCAGAGCCGACACCCGAGCAGCTCCACTCCGCTCGCCCACCACTCCTCCGTAGACTTGGCGGTCAGTTGCGCTGGAAATAATGCCGCACGGTGTCGTCGCGCTCGACGAGGAAGCGATCGTCGTCGGGGTAGTACACCGCCTTCTCGATGTCGTCTCCTGCGAAGCCCCGGATGCTCTCAAGACTGTCCCAGCGCGAGACCGTCATGATCTCGGTCAACCCGTTCGGGAGTTCGCGCGTCAGTGTCCATGCGTCACGATTGCCCGGTGTCGAGCGGTACTCTTCGACGCCGGTGCGCTCGACATAGTCGACATACTCGTCGCGATCCGCAGTGCGGACGACTCCGCGCCACATTCGGACTACGTTGTGCTCATCGCTCATACCGCCATCCTCGTGTCCGCGGTGGCCGAGCGCGAGAGGCCACAGCTCCCACACCGCGGCCCGGTTCGGGTCCCACACCGTGCCAGTGGGCGCATGCGGACTTCACCGCGCAACGCTTCCCGAAAGGGCCCCACCCTCGCCGGGGTCATGGCAGGCTGTTCGCGAGAGAGGGGGGTGAGGATGGCGATCGAGAGCGAGCATCGCGAATCCGACTCCCCGTGTGTCTCGCGGATCTGGCGAGGCCGCACCTCCGGGACGGGAGTCATGACGTCGGTTGCGACGTCCACGTGGGAGCTGGTGTTTCTGGGAGGACCGTGGCGTCATGCACGCCGCGGCGCGCGGTCCTGAGACGGGGCCCACCTCGGTGGACATCGAGGGCGACTCGGCGTCGTTCGGGATCACCTTCGCCCATGGCACGTCCATGCCGCACCTGCCGGCCCGCGGGCTCGTCGACTCCGGAGCCGAGAGCCCCCACACGCACGGTCGCCATTTCGTGCGGGCGTGCAGCAGGATCGCGACGCCTGGGCGAAGCTCGAGGCGATCGCGCCGACCATCGCGTACGACGCCCGCCAGCTCGGCGACACGATGTCGGGCAAGCCGCTCCGCGCCGACCTGTGGGGGCGGATCGACATCCCCGTCCTGGTGATGCACGGCGACGCCACCTGGCCGTTCCTCCAGACGGGCGCACGTGCCGTCGCAGAGCTGCTGCCGACCGCGACCCTCCGCGCGGTGCCGGGCGAGAACCACGGCACCACCCCTGACGTCCTCGCCGAGGCGTTGTGCGACTTCGTCCGAAAGAACTGACATGGGCGAGATCGTCATGACCGAATTCCTCTCGCTCGACGGCGTCGTGGAGGCGCCCGGAGGCGAAGACTTCCGCTACCCGAACTGGAGCTTCGAATTCGACAGAGGCACAGAGGGCGAGCGCTTCAAGGAACTCGGATCGCTCCAGGCTTCGGCGCTGCTGCTCGGGCGGGTCACCTACGAGGGCTTCGCAAGCGCGTGGCCGCAATACGAGGGCGAGCTCGCCGACAAGTACAACAGCATGCCGAAGTTCGTCTTCTCGAGCACGCTCGAGAACCTGGAATGGACGAACACGACGGTGCTTCGCGGCGACCTGCGCGAGGAGGTGTCACAGCTGACCCGCGAGATCGAGGGCGAGATCTCGGTGCCCGGCAGCATCCGACTCGTCCAGGGCCTCCTTGCGGAAGACCTGGTCGACGAACTCCATCTGATGACCTTCCCGGTCGCCCTCGGGTACGGCCGCACCCTCTGGGGTCAGACGCCCGACAAGAGCGCCTGGAACCTCACCGAGGCGACGACGTACGGCGACGGCGTCCTCGTCACTATCCACCAGCGGCGGCGGTGACCCCAGGGCGCTGCACCGACACGCCGAACACGAGGGGCCCGCCGCGGACGTGCGCTCTGGGCGTGCGACTGCGCGCCGCGGGGTCGGTACTCACCCGCGGCGCGCGTCGCGACGGCCGTTCTCGCGGCCGGGTCAGGTCACCCGCACGAGGCGGGCGAGGTGCTCACCTCCGTCGTGTCGGTCACGTCCGAGCCGGCGACGGTAGCCGACGCCGTCAGCGTGATCGAGCCGGCGGGGATGACCGGAAGGCGCGTCGTGAACGACGCCGAGGCGCTCTTGCCGGCGGCGAGCGACGTGAACGTCTTCGTGCCATAGGCGCCCGACAGCGTGACCGACACCGGTACGTCCTCCCCGTTGGCCACCGTGACCACCTGGACGACCTTGCCGCCGACGCAGCGGGTGGCGACGGATGCTTCGACCTCGAGGCCTTCGGACCCGGTGACCGTCACCGTCGCTGTCACCGTCCGGTTCTCGGGTGCGAGCCACTCGGCGTCCGTCATGTCGAGAATCGGGCTGCCGTCCTGGCGGAAGTACACCATCCGCACACCGGAGTCCCGCGTGCCGTTCTGCGTCGCCTTCGCGTGGAAGACGTTGATCAGATTGCCGTCGTCGTCGTACGTGTAGGAGTTGTGCCCTGGCCCCCAGTTGTTGGAGAAGACGCCCTCGTAGCTCCAGATCGCGTTGTCGCGTACGTGCCATGCCGCCGGGTCGAGCAGGTCGGCGCCGGACGAAGCCGTCGCGAGGCCGACGGCGTACGTCCAGTCGATGTTCGAGCCGGAGAAGGTGATCATGACCTTCCCGTCGCGCTGGATGACGAACGGCCCCTCGGCGACCGCCGAGGTGTTGGTCGACCAGCCCTTGTCCGGGTACACGATCGTCGACCGCGGGCTGGAGAGCCGCCAAGGGCCCGTGGCCGAGGGCGTGACGGTCGCGATCTTCACGACGGCCGGTCCGGTGGACGGCGAGACGATCCGCTCCGACCAGGCGACGTAGTCCGTGCCGTCGTCCTCGAAGTGGGTCATGTCGAGGGTGATCCCGGTGCCGTACGTCGTGAGCGGCTCGCCGGCCGCGTCGACGACGCGCTGCGGGGCCTCCCAGTCGGCGCGGACGAGCGGGTTGCCGCCCGTCTTCAGTCGCATCGTGTACGACTGCACGCCCGTCCACGAGTTGACGCTGTTGGCGTTGGCGGCGAAGAGGATGTACAGGTCGCCGTCGACGACGTGCAGCTCGGGCGCCCACAGCTGGGCGTTCGTGCTGGTTCCCGACAGGCCGTAGCCGAGGATGCGGTTGTCAGGCGCGGAGCCGAGCCCGGCGATCGTGTCGGCCGAGCGGATGAAGAACTCGTCCTGCCCGCTGTCGTCCGTCGCGATGTACAGCCAGGTCTTCTCGCCGTCCGGGAGCGTGTAGCGGAGGACGTGCGGGTCTGCCCGGTTCGGCAGCAGCGGGAAGATCGTGTCGGTGCGCTCGAGCGTTCCGGTCACGGTGTACTCCCCCGGCGTCGACGGGTCGACGGCCGATGTGTCCCAGTCGACGCGGAAGTCGTGCGTGCCCCCATCCGAGTAGTCGGCCGTGACCTTCTCCGGCAGCTCGATCTCGCCGCCGGCAGTGACGGTCACGTCGTCGGGCGCCTGCAGGCCCGTGTTCCGCACGCGTCCGAGCAGCTGCTCGGCGACGCGCGCCTCGGACGCCGTGACGGGAACGATCGAGGCCGTCTCCGCGTAGGGGACGTCGATCGTGCCGGTGCGCCCGCCGGGCTGCTGACCGACCTTGACCGCCGCCACCGCGTCGAAGTCGGCGGTGGTCCCGGTCAGCGTGGAACCGGCAGTGCTGGTCCACGCGATGCGGTAGGCGCCGACGCGGGAGTCCCACTCCGCCGAGACGGCGCCCGCCCCCTGGCCCGGAAGCGGGAGGAATCCCACCTCGCTCCAGTCCACGAGGTCCGGCGAGGTGAAGACGAGCGCACCGGCCGCGTCGGGCGTCCCGGCGGCGGACGTGCGCCGCGCGATCATTCCGAATCCTTCATCGCCCGACAGGCGGAACACGTAGGGCTGCGCGATGTAGCGCTTCGTTCCGTTGTTCGTCTCGGTCATGCCGCTGACAGTGGGGAACACCACGCCGGCACCGGAGTTCAGCGCGGTGAACGTCGCGCCGTCGGCGCTGAGCGCGAGGTGCCCGGAGCGCGTGACCTCGGGATCGTCGCCGCCGCGCGTGTTCCTGGACGTGGTGTACGCAGCCAGGCGCGAAGCTCCCGCCTCGGCGATGCGCACGTCGATCTGAGTGGTGGCGGCGTCCGCCCCGGTGCCGACGACTGCCTGCAGCGTGGCGGCGGCCAGGCCCGTGGCGGGGGCGGCGGTGATGGTCCCTTCTGAGACCGATCCCGCGCCGGACACGTGAGACCACACGACGGGCAGTCCCAGTGCCGTGGCCGGCAGCACGTAACCCTCTTCGAGCACGGACGGCAGCAGCAGGGTCTCCGCTGCGCGCGTCGCCTGCTCGGCGGCCGTCGGGGCCTTCAGCACCGTGACCTCGAAATCCTTGGTCGCCGCCTGCCCGCGCACCGTCGCCGTCGCCGTCAGGGTGACGACCGTGTCAGCCGAGGGCCGGGTGACCTGACCGTTCGCGGCCACGATTCCGGCGGGCCGCGACGTCCACGTCACGCCGCCGGCCGTCGGCAGCACGAGGTCCGACTCGACCTCGGCCAGGTCCTGCACGTTGGCAGCGGCGAGGTCGATCGCGTTCGCCACCTCGGCGGCGGTGGCCGCGGCATCGGTGGCCGACGCCGTCGCGATGTCGGCATCCGGCAGCGCCTCGCTGTACACCCGGAACGCCGAGACGCCGCCCTGATACAGGGCGTCGCCCGCGTAGGCGCTCTTGCCGATGAAGTTCATCGTGTGCGTCGCGAGGTCGCTGAGGGCGACGGTGGAGTCGGCCTTCTGCGCGACGAGCGCACCGTCGATGTAGAGCTTCAGCGTCGAGGTCGTCGCCTCGGCGTTCTTCTCGATCGTGGCCGCGACCGACTGCCATCGGCCCTCCACGAGCTTGGTCGCCGAGGTGACAGACTGCTCGCCCGACCAGTTGGCCGTCGAGATCGCGACGCGGGGCGCGACGGGCTGGATGAAGAATTGCCCCGTCGCCGAGTCTCCCGATCCGCCGATGTTCCAGAGGAACCTGTTCCCCGAGAGCGCCGTCGGGCTCGTCTCGATGACGATCGTCGCAGCGCTCTGCCCGGCGAGGAGGTTGTTCGGCAGCTGAACGTGGTTCGCGCCGGTGAACTGCATGTACCCGCCGCGCCAGGCCGCTCCACCGACGACGGCGCCGTCGCGACCGGCGCCCGAGATGTCGTGCAGCACGGTGCCGCTCGTCTCGGAGAAGTCGTACGAGGCCAGCAGCGACGGCGGCTCTTCCGCCGCGGCGGGGGCGGTCGCGCCGATGGTGCCTGCGACCAGCGCGGCTCCGATCACGCCGGCGAGCACTTTCCTCCTACGCGCGCCTCCCGACTCGGGCCCGATGTGTGTGCGATTCACTGCATATTCCTTTCTCAGCCGCAGTTCGCGGAGGGGTAGTGGGTGTCGGTGGTGAACGTGACGGGGCTGCGCCGGCGACGGATGCCGCGGCCCGGGCGCGCTCGCACCAGCGCCGCGTGGTCTCATCCGCAGCTGGTCGCCGCGAACGCGACGTCCTGGTCGAACTCGACGGACTCGCCGGCGACGGTCGCCGATGCATCGACGCCGACCGTTCCCGGTTCGATCGCCGGCAGGCGGGACGAGAAGGCCTGCGACACGGTCTTGCCGGCGCCGACCGACACCGTCTTCGCGCCGTACGGCGACGCGATCGCCACCGCCACCGGGAACGCCTCGCCGTTGGCGACCGACACCGTCTGCACGACCTTGCCCGCCACGCAGCGCGCCGCCACGATCGCCGACACGTCGAGCGCCGGCTCGGGCTCGCCCACGACGGTGACGGTCACCGACACGGCACGGTTGTCGGGCGCGATCTCTTCGTCGGACTCCATGTCGAAGATGGGGAGGCCGTCAGCGGCGAAGTGCACGCGGCGCACGAAGGTGTCGCGGCCGGTGAGTCCGTTGTTGCTCGTGCGGGCGTGGAAGACGTAGAGAAGGTTGTCGTCCTCGTCGTGCGACCACATGCCGTGGCCGGTGCCCAGCTGCCATGCCCCGTTGAACAGACCCGACTTCTGGATCGGGTAGTTCAGCTTCGACCAGGCGGCGGGATCGGTCAGGTCGACGCCCTCGCCGGCCGTGGCGGTGGCCAGGCCCGTGGTGTACGTGTCGCCGACGGTCGAGCCGGAGTAGATCATGTACAGCCTGCCGTCGCGTACGTGCACGTTCGGGCCTTCGGCGATGGTGTTGTCCCACGCGTACTCGGGGGCGAGGATCCGCACGGGGGCGGAGGTCAGCCGGGTCGGATTCGCCGGGTCCATCTTCGCGATGAAGATCGAGCCGAGCATCTGCCACGCGTAGTAGGACTGACCCGAGTCCTGGAAGTACGTCATGTCGAGTGAGATGTTCTGCACCGGGTTGAGGATCGACCCGTCGGCGCGAAGCACCTTCTGTGCCTTCGTCCAGTTCGCCGGGACGGCCGGATTCAGGTCGTTGCCCTGCGCATCCTGCTTCAGCTGGATGATGCTGGCCCGTCCAGTCCACATGTCGGGGCGACCGTTCGAGCCGTTGTAGCAGGGCATGAACAGGATCGACAGGCGACCGTCGATGACGTGGAACTCGGGTGCCCAGAAGCATCCGGTCATGACGCCGCCGTCGGCGTCGGTGTCGCCCGCGCGCAGGAGATCGATCTCGACGTTGCGCCCATCCGCGATCGCCTCGTCGGAGAGGTCCTCGATGCGGTCGGCGATGCGGATCGGCATGTGGGGACCGTTCGCGGGGTCGATCGGGTTGAGGTTGAGGTCCTCGGTCGCGATCATCAGGAACTTCTCGTCGCCGTTCCAGTCGAATCGGAAGATCGACGGATCGGCGCGCTCATCGGCGAAGGGGGTTGCGTACTCGGGCTGCTTGACCGTGCCGGTCACCTCGTACGTGCCCGGCGTGCCGGTGTCGACGGCCTCGATCGCCTCCTCGTCCCACGCGATCGCGCGGCTCGCCGACGAACCGTCGCTGTACGACAGCTGCGCCCGCTCGGGCAGCACCGCCTCGAGCGACTCTCCCGCCTCGAGCTCGACGTCGTCGAGCGCCGCGATGCCGGTGTTGACGACGCGCCCGAACCGCACCTGCAGCGCGTCGACGATCTCAGGCGTCACTGCGACGGCATTGCCGCTCGCGTAGTTCGGGACGGCGGCTGCGGCCACGCCGGCCGTGGCGCCGACCGAGCCGCGCAGCACCGGGCCACGCGTGGCGACGTCGGTGAGGTCGCCGAAGGTCGTGTACATCGCCGCGCCCGCATCCGACGTCCACGTCACGACGTAGCGGTCCGACGCCGTGTCGAAGATCACAGCCGGCTCGTTGACGCCGCTCGTGACCCCGACGTCGACGAGCCCGACCTCTTCATACGACAGCAGGTCGGCGCTGCGGGCGAAGAGGAGCCGGCTCGACTGCGTGCCGTCCGAGGAGCCGCCCCGCGCCGTCCGGGTCGCGACGATGCCGAAGTCTCCGTCGGCGAGGTAGAAGATGTGCGGGTTGCGGAGACTGCGCAGAATGCTCTCTGTGGTTCCGTTGGCCGGCGGCGTCGTCGACGTCCTCGGGAAGAAGATGCCGTAGTTCTCGTTCAGCGGCGTCCACCCGGCGGCGTCCTCGAGGGCGAGGTGCATGCTGAGTGCGACGTCGGCGTTGTTCGCCTCCGACACGGTCGTCGGCGTCCGGTGGTAGGCCAGCAGCTGCGTGGACGTCTCGGGCAGCACGCGTACCTGGAACCGTCTGATGGACGAGCTGCCTGTGGCGACGTCCCTGATGGTCACCTCGACCTCGGCATCGACGGGCTCGCCGGTCGGCGACACGATCGTGTCGCCGACCTCGACGTCGCCTGTGACCGACGTCACCTCGACCGCGGTCCCCTCCGGGGCGGCAGGCAGCGCCGCTCCCGAACGCACGACGGACGGGATGACGAACCGCTGCGCGAGCCGGTCGGCACGCTCCTGCGCGGTCTCGGTCGACGGCAGCACGGTCACCGTGATCGTCTTCGACGCCGTGATGCCGCGCACGGCCGCGGTCGCGGTCAGCTCGACCGGGATCGCCGGCTCACCGGCGAGAGGCGCCGTGACCGAGCCGCTGTCCGACACGACATCGGGGTTGCTCGAAATCCAGGTCACGCGGCCACTGGACGTCGGCAGGTCGATGTCGGCGCTCGTCTCGCGGTCGGTCAGGGCGAGCGCATCGATGATCGCCTGTGCCTGCGCCTGCAGTTCGGAGGCGTGTGTCTGCGCGTCGTCGGCCGAGACCTCGGCGACCTCGGCAGCGGTGAGCGCGCGGTCGTACACGCGGAAGGCGGAGATCGCGCCCTGGAAGAGCGGGTCCGGCCACGGCGCGCGGCCGATCGTGTTGAGCGACTGGTCGACGATGTCGGCCGGCGTCGCGCCGACGTTGCCGTGTGCCGCGCGGACGCCGTCGATGTAGAGGGATGCCGTGCCCGCCGCCCCGTCGACGACCGACGTGACGTTGACCCACGTGTCGGCGGTCAGGCCGCACGACCCCGACTGCACCAGCTGCTCGGCGCCGGCGGACTTGATGCCGACGAGGGGTGAGCGTCCAGAGCCGCAGTTGAGCGACGCGAAGAAGTACTCGGTCGCAGACGACTCGTTGCCGATGTTCCAGAGGAAGTGGAATCCGTTGAGCATGGCGGCCGAGGCCTTCACCTCGGCGGTCACCGTGGCCGACTCCCGGCCCGCGAGCAGGGCGTCGGGCAGCTCCACCCAGTTGCCGGTCGACGTCTTCGCGCCGCCGCGGAGGGTCAGCGAAGAGCCGGTCCAGTCGGTTGCCTGGACATTGCGCACGGTCGCTGGGCCGAAGGCAGAGCCGGTGGCCGTGTTGACCACGGTGGAGCCCGATGCCTCGTCGAAGACATACTCCGCGACAAGTCCATCGCCGGGGACGGCGGCCGTTGCGCCGCTCACCCCCAGACCGAGGACCATCGCGCCGATGGCGGCGAGCGCGGTCGCAGTCTTCCGGGTGCGGGACACTCTCATTCCACTCTCCATCAAGTGAGGCCGAACGTCGTCGAACGGGTGTTATCGCTCACGTTAGCGGTAACCAAACGAAGTCCGCCACTGTCAGACGACGGAACGCCCAATGGGCCCGCCAGACGACTGCCCGGTCGACGGTGGAAATGTGAGCGGTAACGCGCTACTGTGACCGACAATGCCCGCGAACCCGCGCGGGTTGACAGGCCGCGATGGAGAGGTTTGAAATGGCGACGAAGTCTTGGCGGCGCGTCGGAGTGGCGGGGGCTGCGATCGCAGCCCTGGTCATCGGCGTGCTCGCACCGCCGGCAGCGCACGCGGATCCGGTTCCGGAAGACCCGAACCTGATCCTCCACTACGACTTCAGCACCCCTGGGACGGTGACGGATGTCTCGGGCAAGGGCAACGACGGCACGATCCTGGGCACCGGAGCCACCGTCGCCGACGGCGTGCTGACCCTTCCCGGCGGAGCGGCGAACAGCGGGGCCGGCTACGTGCGGTTCCCCGCGAACCTCTTCGACGGAAAGGACACGCTCACGATCTCGACGTGGCTGCGCAACGAGACCGCCGCGGGCAACTACGCCGCGATGTTCTTCGGGTCGGGCACGGGCACCTACCCGGCGCAGTACTGGCTGCTGAACCCGCGCAACCCCCAGAACCGCTTCAAGAGCGTCATCACCAACGGCAATGTGCCGACGGCGCCGTGGGGCACCGAGTACGGCATCTCGCCCACCAACACGGCACAGGGCGTCGCCGGACCCACCACCGGCACGGCGTGGAGCATGTACACGACCGTGATCACGCCGACGTCGATCTCGGGCTACTACAACGGCGCTCTCGTCGGGACGGTCGCGACGACGCGCACGGTCACCGAGTTCGGCACCGACCTGATCGGCTACATCGGCCGTTCCTCGTATGCCGACATCTTCTTCAAGGGCGCGGTCGACGATGTGGTCGTGTCGGGCTCGGCGTACGACGCCGCCCGGATCGCCGAGCTGTATCACCTCAGCGAGCGCACGACGCCCGCGCAGACTCAGGCCGCCCTCGCGGCCGACGCCGACGCCATGTCTCTGCCCGGCGAGACGATCGCGAACATCGCGCTGCCGTCATCCGGCGCCAACCAGTCGCGCATCACGTGGGCGTCGAGCGCGCCCGGGGTGATCGCCGCCGACGGCACCGTCACGCGCCCCGCCGCTGGCCAGGCCGACGCGACCGTGACCCTCACGGCGACATTCTCGCTCGGTGGCGAGACGCTCACGCGTTCGTACGATGTCACCGTGCCCGCCGTCGATCCGCAGCGCGATCTCGAACGCAGCGCTGACGCATTCGACCTCGGCATCGAGGTCGTCACCGACGACATCGTGCTGCGCGACGCCGTCGACGACATCGACGTCTCGTGGGCGTCTTCGAACCCCGCCGTCGTCTCGGCGACCGGCGAGGTCACGCGTCCGTCCGCGGAGACAGCGGTCGAGCTCACCGCCACGTTCTCGCGCGGCGGCCTCAGCACGGAGCGCACGTTCGCCGTGACCGTCAAGGCCGAGGCCGCCGGCCGTGCCGTCGCCTACGTCCGCACCGGCGGAACGGCGAAGACCGAGGTGCTGCACCTCGCCGTGGCGCCCGACGGCGACCCGCTCGTCGCGCTGAACAACAACAAGGGTGTGCTCTACCCGACGTTCGGCACGGGGACCTCGCAGTTCGCGAACCCGACGCTGTTCCGCAACCCCGACGGCACCTTCGGGCTCGTCGCTGCCGACAATGCCGCCAACGGCCGCATCTTCGTCTACACGTCGAACGACCTCGTCACCTTCACGGGCGAGAAGCTGGCGATCACGAACACCCAGGGCATCACCGTCGCCCGCGCCGACGTCGCGTACGACAACGGCAACGGCGCGTACCGCGTGGTGCTGCGCACGCCGGCCGGCGCAGCGCACGAAGTGACGACGAAGGACTTCACGGCCTTCAGTGCGCCGACGCCGGTGACCCCGCCGGCCCCGGAGACCGTGACGGGCCTGCCCACCGGAGCGATCGAGGCGTCGGCTCTGCCCATCACCGCGGCGGAGCTCGCCCATCTGCAGAAGTCGCTCGGCCGCATCGTGAACACGACGGTCGACGCGGGCGACGACGTCGAGGTCGCCGTGGGCGGCGAGCTCGAGCTGCCCGAGAAGGTGCAGCTCGGCTACTCCGACGGCTCGTCCAAGCAGCTCGGCGTCGAATGGGACACCTCGACGGTGGACCTCGCCACGCCGGGCGAGTACACCGTGACGGGCACGGTGAACCAGCCCGTGTACGGCGACGAGAAGGGCATCCTCGTGCCCGAGCGTGCCGACCCGTGGGTGTTCCGCGACGACGAGCGGACCGGTGAGACCGAGTACTACTTCACCGGCTCGTACCCGACGACGCAGGCCAACCCCGGCGTGGGCTATGACCGGATCGTCCTGCGCCGCGCCGACACGATCAACGGCCTCACCACCGCCGAGGAGGAAGTGCTGCTGTGGGCCCGCAACGCGGCCGCCATCGACACGTCCAACGGCTCGAAGGTGGCCACCGGCGCATATCGGTACTTCTGGGCGCCGGAGTTCCACAAGATCAACGGCGACTACTACATCCTGTTCACATCGAGCCGCGGTGGCAGCGTGTGGGACATCCGTCCCGCGATCATGCGCGCGCCGGGCGACAGCGACCCGATGGATGCCTCGAACTGGGAGGAACTCGGCTACATCAAGGCCGCCCCGGGTGACACCGCCGCGTTCACGAGCTTCTCGCTCGACATGACGTACTTCGAGGCGAACGGCAAGCACTACATGGTGTGGGCCGAGAAACCGGGCAGCTCCGACCTGCGCATGGCCGAGATCGACCCGTCGAACCCCAGCCAGCTCACGTCGCAGTCGATCCTGCTCTCGACGCCGAACTACGCATGGGAGCGCACGTCGCGCGAGGTCATCAACGAGGGCGCATCGGTCATCAAGAGCGACAAGGAGGTGTTCGTCTTCTTCTCGGCCTCCGAGGTGAACGAGACGTACTCGATCGGCATGCTGCGCGCGCCGCTCGACGGCGACCTCATGAAGCCGTCGACCTGGAAGAAGACGAGCTACCCGCTCCTGACGTCGGAGGACTTCGGCGGCCAGCAGCAGGGACCCGGCCACAACTCCTTCACGCTCGACGCCGACGGCAACCCGGTGATCGTGTACCACGCGCGTCCTCCGTTCTCGGAGTGGGCGCCCGGCGCCGACGGCGGTCTCAACGACCCGAGCCGGCACGCGCGCGTCAAGACGGTGCATTTCGCCGCCGACGGCTCGGCGGTGCTGAACCAGACGCGCGAGGAGGAGGTCGCGCCCGCCAACCGCACGGTGTCGCTGACGGTCACCGTGGTGGGTCCGGTGCTCGACGTGTCGGCGGCCGTCGCGACGCGCTGCGTGGCCGGCAAGCTCGTGCAGGTCCTGACGGTGAAGAACTCCGAGGAGTTCCCCGTGACCCTCACCGCGACGACGCCCTACGGTACGAAGACCTTCGGCTCGGTCGCCGCCGGCAAGAGCGCTTCGGCATCGTTCACGACCCGGCAGGTCGGGATCCCCGAGGGGAACGTCGCCCTCAAGGCCACTGCGACCGTCGACGGCGCGCCCGTGACGGTCGAGACCGAGGTCGGCTACCCCGCCGCCAGCTGCGGCTGATCGCGCGCGCGTGAGCGCAAGGGCGCCGTCGGGACGACCCGGCGGCGCCCTTCCGCGTCATCGGGCCGAGGCATCCGTCGTCGTGGCACGCTGGAGGGGTGACGCGGATGCCGGGGAGCGAGACCGCCTTGACGAGAGCACCCCGACGCGGCGCGCACAGAATGAAGCTGCGCGCCCGGCTGCTCATCGCACTCTCGGGCGACCCCGACGGTGCGCCGCCGTGGGTGCGCGAGCTCGCCCAGGGCGATGACCGTGGCTGGTTCGCCGAGGACGGTCCGGCATGGACCGTGCACGCCGGCATGGGCACGATGGTCGCCGGCATCCGCGCGCTGCTGCTGCAGGCGCTGCATCCGGGGGCGCTCGCCGGCGTGCATGACTGGTCGCGGTACCGAGAGGATCCGATCGGGCGACTCACCGGCACGGTGCGGTGGGTGATCTGCCTGACGTACGGCTCCCGCGCGCAGGCCCAGCGCGAGACAGCGCGGGTCGGGCGGTTTCACGAGCGCGTCTCGGGCACCTACCGGGCGACGGACGGCACCGAGGTGACGTACTCCGCCGCCGACGCCGACCTCGTGGAGTGGGTGCACCTGGCGTTCACCGACGCCTTCCTCACGTGCCACGAGGCGTGGGGCGGGCCGATCCCGGGCGGTCCCGACGCGTACGTCGCCGAGTGGGCGACGGCCGGCCGCCTCATGCGTGTGTCGGATCCGCCCCGCACCGAGGCGGAGCTGCGCCGGCGCCTCGACGCGCACCTCGAGGCCGGAGTGCTCCGTCGCGACGAGCGGGTCGACGACGTCGTGCGCTTTTTGGGGCGACCGCCGTTCCGCGACTCGCGCTCGATGTCGCTCGCCTACCGCGTGCTCTTCGCGAGCGCGGTGGCGACGATCCCCCGCCGATACCGCGAGCTCCTCGGCCTGCGCCGCACGTGGCTCCCCGTCGTGACGCTCACGCGTGGCATCCTGGCGGTCACCGGGCGCACCCTCTCGGGCGGGCCCCGGGCACAGGACTTCGCACGACGTCGGCTGCGCCGGCTGGAGCAAGCGGATGCCGCGGCGCGCGGTTCCGCGTGAGCCCGAGCGCACGCGGAACGGCCCGCGGTCCGAAGACCGCGGGCCGTTCGCAGCGGGCGGCTCAGGAGCCGCAGTTGACCGCCGGGTAGGCGACC
>NZ_RRYE01000129.1 GCF_004010105.1 Microbacterium sp. CPCC 204701 | reverse complement strand
CGCGCGATGCGCACGCGCTCCTGCTCGGCGATCGCCTCGGCCTCGGCCTGCTGCTGCGCCTCGCGGTTCTCTCGCGCGCGCACCGCGGTGCGCACCAGCGCGCCCACCGTCCACGAGAGCCCCAGCGCGAAGGCGGCGGCCACCAGCATCATGAGGGCGAGCGGCAGAGTCTCCCACGACAGGCCGCCGCCCGCGTACAGCGGTCCGGCGGTCAGGTACACCGCGATGACGAGCGCGCCCAGCAGGGCCGACGCGAAGCCGGCCCAGTACACCCGCGGCGTGCCGTACGCGGCCGTCGCGTACAGCACCGCGAAGATCGCGACGTCCGAGAAGCTCGGCGGACGCCCGAGGCCGACCTGCAGCAGGGCTCCGGCCCACGCCAGCCCGAGCGCGAGCGCCGGCGACAGCCGCCGCACGGCGAGGGCGCCGCTGAAGAGCACCGCGATCACGACGGCGGCGAACAGGTACACGCCGCCGCGCGGCAGCTGACCCGCCCAGCCCTGTCCGCTGGTGACCACCTCGACCGGAGCGGCCACGACGAAGAACAGCCCTGCCACCACCACATCGACGACGAGCTGGAACGGCTTCAGGCTGCGGAACACCGTTTCACGGTACGCGAGACCGCCGGCCGCGGCATCCGTCGCAAGATGTATCGGCGTCCCCCTCTTGTCGCACGCGTCTGGAGGCCCTACTGTTCCCGACACGACGGACGGAGAACCATGACGACAGTACGCGCGGCGATCTCGCAGACCACCTGGACCGGCGACAAGGCATCGATGCTCGACAAGCACGAGGGGTTCGCGCGGGATGCCGCCGCCCGAGGCGCGCAGGTCGTGTGCTTCCAGGAGCTGTTCTACGGCCCCTACTTCGGGATCACCCAGGACAAGAAGTACTACCGGTTCGCCGAGCCGGCCGACGGCCCGATCGTGCAGCGGTTCGCGGCGCTCGCGAAGGAGCTCGGGATCGTCACGGTGCTGCCCATCTACGAGCAGGCCGAGACGGGGGTGTACTACAACACCTCGGTGCTCGTCGACGCCGACGGCACGATTCTCGGCAAGTACCGCAAGCACCACCTTCCGCACCTCGACCGGTTCTGGGAGAAGTTCTACTTCCGCCCCGGCAACCTCGGCTACCCGGTGTTCGAGACGGCGGTCGGGCGCGTCGGGATGTACATCTGCTACGACCGCCACTTCCCGGAAGGATGGCGCGAGCTCGGACTCGCCGACGCCCACATCGTCTTCAACCCGAACGCCACCAAGCCCGGACTTTCGAACCGGCTGTGGGAGGTCGAGGGCCCCGCGGCGGCCGTCGCGAACGGCTACTTCGTCCTGCAGCCGAATCGCGTCGGGCGGGAGGACAATGAGTACGGCGACCTGGCCGTCGACTTCTACGGCACCAGCCAGGTGATCGATCCGCGCGGCGACTTCGTCGGCGAGCGGGGATCGAGCGAGCACGAGGAGCTGCTGGTGCGCGACCTCGACCTCTCGATGGTCCTCGACATGCGCGACGACTGGCAGTTCTATCGCGACCGCCGTCCGGACTCCTACACGAAGATCGCGAAGCCATGACGCTTCGACAGGCTCAGCGACCGGAGGACTGATATGGCCACCACGCTCATCACCGGCGGAACCGTCGTCTCGGCGACTGGCCGCGGCGAAGCCGACGTGCTCATCGACGGCGAGACCATCGCCGCCGTGCTCGCGCCGGGCTCGCAGCTGCTCGGGACGGATGTCGCGGCATCCGTCGACACCGTCATCGACGCGACGGGCCGGTACGTCCTCCCCGGCGGCATCGACGCGCACACGCACATGGAGCTGCCCTTCGGCGGCACGAACGCGTCCGACACGTTCGAGACCGGAACCCGCGCGGCGGCGTGGGGCGGCACCACGACGATCATCGACTTCGCGGTGCAGCGCCACGGCGAGCGCGTGCAGGACGGGCTGGAGGCGTGGCACGCCAAGGCCGCAGGCAACTGTGCCATCGACTACGGCTTCCACCAGATCGTCGGCGGCATCGACGACGACTCGCTCGCGGCGATGCGCGGACTCCTCGACGAGGGCATCTCGAGCTTCAAGCTCTTCATGGCGTATCCGGGCGTGTTCTACTCCGACGACGCGCAGGTGCTGAAGGCGATGCAGGTCTCGGCCGAGACGGGCCTGCTCACGATGATGCACGCCGAGAACGGGCCCGCCATCGACGTGCTGGCCGCACAGCTCGCCGAAGCGGGAAAGAAGGCGCCGTACTACCACGGCATCGCCCGCGCGTGGCAGCTCGAGGAGGAGGCGACGCACCGCGCGATCATGCTCGCGAACCTCACCGGGGCGCCGTTGTACACCGTGCACGTCAGCGCGAAGCAGGCGGTCGAGCAGATCGCGTGGGCGCGCGACCAGGGCTGGAACGTGTTCGGAGAGACGTGCCCGCAGTACCTCTACCTGTCGCTCGAGGAGCAGCTCGGCGGGTTCAGCGAGGAATGGGGGCAGTTCGAGGGCGCCAAGTGGGTGTGCTCGACGCCGCTGCGCAGCCGCAAGGAGGGCCACCAGCACCACATGTGGCAGGCACTGCGCACCAACGACATCCAGATGGTCTCGACCGACCACTGCCCGTTCTGCATGAAGGGCCAGAAGGAGCTCGGACTCGACGACTTCCGTGCGATCCCGAACGGGATCGGCTCGGTCGAGCACCGCATGGATCTGATGTACCAGGGCGTGGTGACGGGCAGGCTCACGCTGGAGCGGTGGGTCGAGCTGACGAGCACGACCCCCGCCCGCATGTTCGGCCTGTACGGGCGGAAGGGCGTCATCCAGCCCGGCGCGGACGGCGACGTGATCGTGTACGACCCGCACGGCCACACCACCATCTCGGCGTCGACCCACCACATGAGCATGGATCACTCCGCCTGGGAGGGGTTCGAGGTGGACGGGCACGTCGACACCGTGATCTCGCGCGGCAAGGTCATCGTCGACGGCGGCTCGTACCTCGGCGCCAAGGGCGACGGGCGCTTCCTCAAGCGCGGCCTGAGCCAGTACCTGATCTGAGAGGGAGCCATGGACTTCGGCGTCGTACTGCAGACGAATCCTCCCGCGGCGCGCACGGTGCAGCTGGCGAAGCTGGCGGAGGCCCACGGCTTCAGCCACGTGTGGACCTTCGACTCCCACCTGCTGTGGCAGGAGCCCTACGTCATCCACTCCGCGATCCTCGCCGAGACCACGCGCGTGACCGTCGGCCCGTTCGTCACGAACCCCGCGACGCGGGACTGGACGGTCACGGCATCCGTCTTCGCCACCCTCAACGAGATGTACGGCAACCGCACGATCTGCGGCATCGGCCGCGGCGACTCCGCGGTGCGGGTTACGAACGGCAAGCCGACGACCATGGCCGAGCTGCGCGAGTCGATCCACGTGATCCGCGAGCTCGCCAACTCGCGGCCGGTCGCGTACAAGGGCGCGACGCTGCAGTTCCCGTGGAGCCGGGGCTCGGAGCTGGAGGTATGGGTGGCCGCCTACGGCCCGATGGCGCTCCAGCTCGCCGGCGAGGTCGGCGACGGCTTCATCCTCCAGCTCGCGGACGTCGACATCGCCGCGTGGATGATCAAGACGGTGAAGGATGCCGCAGCCGCCGCGGGGCGCGACCCCGAGTCGCTGTCGTTCTGCGTGGCGGCGCCGATGTACATCGGCGAGGACAGAGAGCACATGCGCGACCAGTGCCGCTGGTTCGGCGGGATGGTCGGCAACCACGTCGCCGACATCGTCGCGAAGTACGGTCACCACGGCGCGATCCCCGACGCCCTCGCGGACTACATCGAGGGCCGCCGGGGCTACGACTACAACACCCACGGCAAGGCCGACAACGACCACGTCGACTTCGTCCCCGACGAGATCGTGGAGCGGTTCTGCATCCTCGGCACGGCCGCCCAGCACATCGCCAAGCTCGAGCAGCTGCGTGCGCTGGGCGTCACCCAGTTCGCCGGCTACCTGCAGCACGACAACAAGGAAGAGACCATGCGCGTGTACGGCGAGACCGTCATCCCCGCCTTGCAGACCCGCGTGGCCGCGAAGTCCTGACGACCCGGCGAAGGAGCCATGGCATGACCGAAGACCTCGACGCCCTTGCGAAGCAGCTCGACCGCGACCACGTGTTCCACTCGTGGTCCGCGCAGGCGGGACTCGACCTCCCGGTCATCGCCGGCGGCGAGGGCGCGGTGGTGTGGGACCACGCAGGCAACCGCATGCTCGACTTCGCCAGTCAGCTGGTGAACGTCAACATCGGGCATCAGCATCCCGCCGTCGTCGCGGCGATCCGCGAACAGGCCGAGCAGCTCGCGACCATCGGGCCCGCGACGGCCAACCTGCAGCGCGGGCAGGCGGCCCAGCGCATCCTCGGCAAGGCCCCCGACGGGTTCGTCAAGGTCTTCTTCACCAACGGCGGCGCCGACGCGGTCGAGAACGCGATCCGCATGGCTCGCCTCCACACCGGTCGCGACACCGTGCTGTCGACGTACCGGTCGTACCACGGCAACACCGGTGCGGCGATCGTCGCGACGGGCGACTGGCGACGGATGCCGAACCGGTACGCCCGCGGACACGTGCACTTCTTCGGCCCCTACTTGTACCGCAGCGAATTCTGGGCGACGTCGCCCGAGGAGGAGTCCGCGCGGGCGCTGCACCACCTCGAGCGCGTCATCCAGGCCGAGGGGGCGTCGACGATCGCGGCGATCCTGCTGGAGTCGGTGCCGGGCACGGCGGGCATCCTCGTGCCGCCCCCGGGTTACCTCTCCGGCGTCCGCGCCCTCGCCGACCGGTACGGCATCGTGCTGATCCTCGACGAGGTGATGGCCGGGTTCGGGCGCACCGGGCGGTGGTTCGCCTTCCAGGGGTACGACGTCGTGCCCGACCTCATCGCCTTCGCGAAGGGAGTGAACTCGGGGTACGTGCCGGTGGGCGGCGTGATCGTCTCGGAGCCGATCGCGGCGACGTTCGATGACCGAGTGTTCCCCGGCGGCCTGACGTACTCCGGCCACCCGCTGGCCGCGGCATCCATCGTCGCCGCCCTCGACGCGATGGAGACCGAGGGGATCGTCGACAACGCCCGGCGCGTGGGCGAGGACGCCATCGGACCGGGGCTGCGCGAGCTCGCCGAACGGCATGTGCTCATCGGCGAGGTGCGGGGCGAGGGGGTCTTCTGGGCGGTCGAGCTCGTCAGCGACCGCGAGACGCGCGAGCCGGTCGGCGCCGAGGTCATCGGGCGCCTCAAGAAGGAGCTCGCCGGCCGGGGTCTGCTGCCCCTCACCGTCGACAACCGCCTCCACGTCGTTCCGCCGTGCGTCGTCACCGAAGCCCAGGTGGCCGAGGCGATCGCGATCTACGATGAGAGTCTGACGAGCGTCGAAGAAGACCTCTTGTGACGCGTGCATCCGCCGCCGTGACGCCATCACGAATGGCCCGCGGCGCTTCCGAAGGAGGAAGACGACATGACTGACACGATGGAACGCACCGGGACCGAGCGCATCGGCACCGCGGTGATCGACCACTGGGTGAACGGCGCGCCGTGGGCCGGGGCATCCGACCGCACCGGCGACGTGTTCAATCCCGCGCTCGGAACCGTGCAGAAGCGGGTGCGGTTCGCGTCGACGACGGATGTCGCGGACGCGGTCGACGTCGCCTCGGCGGCGTGGACCCCGTGGCGCGACACGTCGATCGCGAAGCGGCAGGCGGTGCTGTTCTCGTTCCGCGAGCTGCTGAACGCCCGCAAGGACGAGCTCGCCGAGATCCTCACGACCGAGCACGGCAAGGTGCTCTCCGACGCGCTCGGCGAGATCGCGCGCGGCATGGAGGTCGTCGAGTTCGCGTGCGGCGTCGGCCACCTCACCAAGGGCGCCTACACCGAGAACGCCTCGAGCGGCATCGACGTGTACACGATGAAGCAGCCGCTGGGCGTGGTCGGCATCATCAGCCCCTTCAACTTCCCGGCGATGGTGCCGCTGTGGTTCTTCTCGGTCGCCCTAGCCGCCGGCAACGCGGTGATCTTGAAGCCGTCCGAGAAGGATCCGAGCGCCGCGAACTGGATGGCCGCGCTGCTCAAGGAGGCGGGTCTCCCCGACGGCGTCTTCAACGTCGTGCACGGCGACAAGGAGGCCGTCGACGCGCTCCTCGAGCACCCGCACGTGCGGGCGATCTCGTTCGTCGGCTCGACCCCGATCGCGAAGTACGTGTACGAGACGGCGACGTCGCACGGCAAGCGCGTGCAGGCGTTCGGAGGCGCGAAGAACCACATGCTGGTGCTTCCGGATGCCGACCTCGACCTCGCCGCGGACGCCGCGGTGAACGCGGGCTTCGGCTCGGCGGGCGAACGCTGCATGGCGATCTCCGTCGTCCTGGCGGTGGACACCGTCGCCGACGAGCTCGCGGCGAAGGTCGCCGAGCGCATGAAGACGCTGCGCACCGGTGACGGCATGCGCGGCTGCGACATGGGACCGCTCATCACCGGGCAGCACCGTGACAAGGTGTCGTCCTACATCGACGTGGCCACCGAAGATGGTGCGACGGTGGTCGTCGACGGCCGCGGCGTCGAGGTCGACGGAGACCCGAACGGCTTCTGGCTCGGCCCGACTCTCATCGACAATGTGCCCACCGACTCGGCCGTGTACCGTGACGAGATCTTCGGCCCGGTGCTGTCGATCGTGCGCGTGGAGGGGTATCAGGACGGACTCGGGATCATCAACTCGAGCCCCTACGGCAACGGCACCGCGATCTTCACGAACGACGGCGGCGCAGCTCGTCGCTTCCAGCGCGAGGCGACGGTCGGCATGATCGGCATCAACGTGCCGATCCCCGTGCCGGTCGCGTATCACTCGTTCGGAGGCTGGAAGGCGTCGCACTTCGGCGACACCAAGGCGTACGGTCCACACGCGTTCGAGTTCTTCACGGCCGAGAAGGCGATCACCTCGCGCTGGCTCGACCCGTCGCACGGCGGCCTGAACCTGGGGTTCCCGCAGCACACGTGACGCGACTCGGATCGATGAGCGTGACCGGACCCGCACGCGGCCTCACTCCGCGCGCGGGGGCACGAACACCGTCACCGCGCGCGGGACAGCGACGCACCGGAGGGTGAACTCCGCGCCGGGCCTCTCTTCGAGCTCGCCGTCGTGGACGAAGACCGACGGATGCCCCGGATCGGGGCGCACCGTCAGGTGGATCTCGCCCACCACGAGGCGCTCGACGTCCGACCGGGGCGGCATGAGCCGCAGTGCGCGGAGCACCGCGGCGGTGCGTCGGCCGAACGCGAGCGAAGCCACCGCTCGCGCACGCGACCCGCGGGCGTGGTGGATGCGCACATCGAGCACCGCGTCGTCGAGGTGCTCTCGCTGCATCGTCGCGACGCGCAGCGGGTCGTTGCGGCCGATCCCCACGAACACCGACCACACGCGGGCGCGGCGGCCGTCGCGCACGATGGTGAGAGGCTCGGCGCTGCGCAGCGCGCGCCACGCGGCGACGACGCCGCCCAGCCATTTGCCGAGCTGCGGAAGGTGCCGCTCGCGTTC
>NZ_RRYE01000128.1 GCF_004010105.1 Microbacterium sp. CPCC 204701 | reverse complement strand
GTGGGCGTCGACCAGCCGCGCGCCTCGCGACTCGTGCAGCAGGCCGCGCAGCTCGACCTCGTGCGGCGCGAGGCCGACCCCGACGACGCCCGCCGCACGCGAGTCGCATTGACGGATGCCGGAGCCCGCCTGGTGCGCGGCTTCCGGGGCGAGCGACGTGAGGCGGTCGACGCGGCCCTGTCGGACTTCACCGCCGACGAGCGCGCCGAGCTCGCGCGGCTGCTGACCAAGCTTGCCCAATCCTGGCCTCTTGTCTAGCCCCTGATCCGCGCCCGGCGGGTGGCTAGCCTGAGGACCGTGAGTGAGAACGCCACGCCGCCGGAACCCACGCCCGACGCAACGACATCGCCGCCGGGCACGACCCCCGTCGCGGCGCCGGTCGCGGCTCGCAGTGGGATCCAGCGCTGGGTGTTCTGGCCCGCCGCCGGCGTCGTGCTGGTTTTCAGCGCCTTCGCGATCCTCGCCCCGCGGGCCGCCGAGGCGTTGTTCGCGGCGATCCAGTCGACGATCGTCAACGCGTTCAACTGGTACTACGTGCTCATCGCCGCCTTCTTCGTCGCGTTCGCGCTCGTTGTCGGTTTCTCACGCTTCGGTGACATCAAGCTCGGTCGTGACGACGAGAAGCCCGAGTTCTCGGCCGGCGCGTGGTTCTCGCTGCTGTTCGCCGCGGGAATGGGCATCGGACTCGTCTTCTACGGTGTGAGCGAGCCGCTCAGCCACTTCGTGGATCCGCGGCCGGGCGTCCGCGGCACGCCCGAGCAGCTCGCGCAGCAGGCGCTCACGCAGACCTACCTGCACTGGGGCGTGCAGGCCTGGTCGATCTACGTCGTCGTCGGGCTCGGGCTCGCGTACGCGATCCACCGCCGCGGTCGGCCCATCTCGGTCCGGTGGACGCTCGAGCCGGTGCTGGGGCGCAAGCGGGTCGAGGGACCCTGGGGACACGCCATCGACGTGGTGGCTCTCGCGGGAACGCTCTTCGGCGTCGCCACGTCGCTCGGCCTCGGCGTGCTGCAGATCAGCGCGGGCCTCGAGTCCGCCGGGCTCGCCGAGCCGACCGTCGGCCTCCAGGTGGCGATCATCGGAGTGATCACGGTGCTCGTCCTGCTCTCGGTGCTCTCCGGCGTCAACCGCGGGATGAAGTGGCTGTCGTCGGCGAACCTCGTGCTCGCGGGACTGCTCCTGCTGTACGTGCTGGTGTTCGGGCAGACCGAGTTCCTGCTGCGCGAGTGGGTGCAGTCGATCGGCGGCTACATCCAGAATTACGTCGGCCTGTCGTTCACCGTCAGCGCGTTCCAAGACGCAGAGGGGGAGGCCTGGCAGGCGGCGTGGACCTCTTTCTACTGGGGCTGGTGGATCTCGTGGTCGCCGTTCGTGGGCATCTTCATCGCGCGGATCTCGCGTGGGCGCACGGTGCGCGAGTTCGTGCTCGGGGTCATCATCGTGCCCGCGATGCTCGGAATCCTGTGGTTCGCGGTGCTGGGCGGCTCCGCGCTGTTTCTGGAGCTGCATGAACCGGGGTCGATGACGCTGCCGGACGGCACGGTCGACCTCGAGGGCTCCATCTTCCAGCTGCTGGGCCGGTTCCCGGGCACCACCGTGCTGACGATCGGCGTGCTGATCCTCGTCACGATCTTCTTCGTGACCTCGTCGGACTCGGGCGCGCTCGTGATGGGCATGATCGCCACCGGTGGCGACCAGAACCCGCCGAAGTGGGTGCGGACCTTCTTCACGCTCGTGTCCGCGCTCCTCGCCGTCGCCCTCCTCATCACCGGGGGGCTCACCGCGCTGCAGACGGCCGCGATCACCATCGCGCTGCCGTTCAGCGTCGTGATGCTGCTGATGTGCTGGTCGACGATCGTGGCGTTCCGGCGCGAGCGGCGGGCGTACGAGCACGCCAGGCGGGATGCCTTCGTCGAACGGATCGGCGACTACTACGGACTCGACGTCGAGGAGCCCGACCAGCGCGGGATCGATTGGCCCCGGTTGCCTCGCTGGATGCGACGGCCGCGGTGACCGACGTCAGAAGCTCGTGACGAGGTCGCCGAGGACCGCCTGCAGCTGCGACGGGTCGGTCGCGTCGTAGTAGTGCGCTCCCGTCGCACTCGAGATCGACTGCAGCGTCGCGACATCGGCGTCGGCGCCGTACGCGAGCGTGAACACGAGCACCGGCGTCGCGTGGTGCAGGTTGCGCAGGTTCTCGAGCATCTGGTCCTGGCCGATCGTCGGCGCGTTCGGCGCGTCGTTCTCGCCGTCGCTCAGGAGCACGACCGCGTTGATGCGCTCGGGCGACCATGACGCCGCCTGCTGCCCGGCGAACGTGTCGACCGCCTGGTAGAGCGGAGTATCGCCCATCGAAGCGAGAGCACCGAGCGAGCCGAGGAACGCGTCACGCGACGCCCCGATGTCGGTGACCGGCGCGACCAAGCCCGGCACCATCGCCCCATCGGGCGCCTGCGCGAAGGCGGCGAGACCGATGTCGTCACCGGTCGTGAAGTGTCCGAGCGCGGCCTCGATGGCCTTCTTGGCCTGCGTCAGCTTCGTCTCGGCGGGCGAGATCTGCTCGTCCATCGAGCCTGACACATCGAGCAGGAACAGCACGTTCGCGCGCTTGCGCACGTCGGGGAACGCGGCCTGCACCGCCGTCACGACGTCCTGCTCGGGGAACGCGATGACACCTGCCTGGCCGGCGCGCAGCCTTCCCACCTGCTCGACGCCGGGGTCGAGCCGGCGGTTCAGGTCGCGGTAGCCCGACGCCCGCACGACCTCCTGGCCCTGCGCCGTGAGCGAGAAGCGGATGAAGTCCGCCGCGGCCTCCGACTCGACCGGGTCGATCCATTCGGCGGTCAGGCGCATGGCCGGATTGTCGGCGGCGTAGTAGCCGTCGGACGGATAGATCGGCACGAGCTGCTCGGCGGGCGGCGCCTCCTGCGTGCGGGTCACGCCGTCACGGCTCACGATGCCGCGGTTGTAGTCCCACACCGACTTCTCGTCGACGATGACGGCCGAGAGGAAGTCGGCGGCAGAACCGGATGCCTCGGCCTGGCGTGCGTGCCAGAGGAAGTGCTCGGGCGTGGCCATGTAGTGGCTCGTCGCCAGCTCGTTCTCGTGGACAGCGGTCTGGACGGCCGGATCGGCGACCTCGCGCGCGGTCAGCGACTCGAGCGAGCCCGCCGCGGTGCCGAACGACGCGAACATCGCCGCCTCGCCCGAGGTCGCCATCAGCGGGCTCGTCTTGCCGAGCTTGAACGCGCCCCACTCCGGGTGGCCGAGCCCGCTCCACAGGTCGGGGTCGCCGGCCGCCTCGAAGACCTCGCTCCACGTCGGGGCCTCGGCATCCCATCCGACCGCCTGAGCCAGCTGCGCGGGCATCGCCAGCACGATGTCGGAGGTGCCGACGCTGGTGCCGTCGGCGCGCAGCGCCGTCGCGCCGGCCGACTGGGCGACGTCCACCCACGTGGACGAGTCGGGCAGCCACACCGCGGGCTTCTGGTCGTCGGCGACGCCCGAGAACCCGGACGCCACCGTCGCGGCGGCGAGGCCGGACTTGTCTTTGGCCGGGGTCACCGTGACGCACGAGCCCGCGACATTGCGCGGCTGGCCGTTGTAGGCGGCCGCGAGGTTCTCGACCATCTCGGCGTTCTCGAACGACGACAGCACGCGTACGACCGTGCACGGCTCGGCACCCGGTGCGGCGGCAGGCTCGTCGTCGGGGAACTGCAGCAGCTCAGGCTCGGGCTCGTCGGGCTGCTGCTGCTCTACGGCGGCGGGGGCGTCCGGCGACGCGTTCGACACGATCGCGTACGCCACGGTGCCGATGGCGCCCAGCAGCACGACGATCGCGGCGCCCGAGGTCCACATCACGGCCTGACGGCGCCGCCGACGGCGCCGCTCGCGCCGCTCTTCGATGGCGCTCGGCCTCGCGGACGTGGCGGCAGAGGCGGGGGTGGCCGGCTTCGCGACTGCGCCACGGCGCGGGCCGGGATCGGCAGCATCGTCGTCAGGCCTGGGCTGGCGCATCGGGAACCTCGGTCGTCGGGGGGTCGGAAGGTCCGGGCCGTTCGGGTCGACGGCTGGGCAAGAGCCTAACCCGAGCGCAGTTGCGAGGCGAGTGTGAGCCCGCCTGTCGGATCACTGCGATGCGGTGTTCAGCATCCCGATCAGCACGGCCGTCCACCACCCGGCCTGCGACACCAGCGCGCTCCAGACGCACCACCCCCGCAGTCGCCGCGGCAGCGCCGAGAAGCGCACGCCTCCGGGCAGTCTGGCGAGCTCGGCGGTGAGCTTCGTCATCGAGACGCCGTTCATCGCGACCACGAGGACCGCCGCCATCTTGAGCGCAGTGAGGGGCTGCGAGAGGTCGGGCTGCAAGAATGCGCCGGTGGCGAGGAGCCCCGCGATTCCCAGCCATGCCAGTCCTGACACCATGCGCTCGATGCGCCGGAGGTCGTCGAGGGCCGCACGGCGCAGCATCCACAGCAGCCCGCTGGTCTCCAGCAGCACCGCCGCGCCGAGGCCCACGATCACCGATCCGAGGTGGGCGAAGAGCGCGGGAGTGCGCACCCACTCGGGAGGAGCGACGGATGCCCCGACCCAGAGCGAGACGAACATCGCGGCGAGCACTCCCCAATACGCGACCGCGCGCCGATGGCGCGCGATGCGGCGTCTCTCGGTGAGCGGGATCGTCACGGTGCCTCTCGGTACGACTGGTGCGAGGGAGCGCGACGACCCCCCGTCGCACGATGAAGCATCACCCGCAAGCGAGGCTAGCGGAACAGACCGATGCCTCCGGCAAGAACTCAGCCCTGCGCGACCCGCCGCGGCGCCTTCACGAACAGCAGCAGAACGAAGCCGACGGCGAGCACGAGGGCGATCCCGAGGATCCCGTACAGCGTCTGATGTGCGGCGGCGGCGATGAACACGCCCCACAGCAGCGGCGCGATCCAGCTCGCTGCGCGCCCGGTGGTCGCGTAGAGGCCGAAGACCTCGCCCTCGTGGCCGGCGGGCGTGACCCGGGCGAGGAACGAACGGGAGGCGGCCTGAGCGGGACCGACGAACGCGGCGAGCACGATCCCGACCGTCCAGAACAGCCCCTTGCCGGCGCCGGCGCCGAAGAAGACGGTGAGGCAGCACACCACCAGGACCCCGATCGCGACGAGGATCACAGGCTTCGGCCCGAAGCGGTCGTCGAGGCGGCCGGCGAAGATCGTCGAGACCCCGGCGACGAGGTTCAGCACGATGCCGAAGACCACGAGATCGGTGAAGCCGAAGCCGAAGACGCGGCCCGCGATCACCGACCCGAATGTGAACACGGCGGCGAGGCCGTCGCGGTACACGGCCGAGGCGAGCAGAAACCAGAACGTGGGCCGGGTCTCGCGCCACAGGCGCGCGATCGACCGCGCGAGCTCGACGTACCCGCGGAAGAAGCCGACGCGACGCGCGCCGGGCGCCGGCGGCGGCTCGGGCACGTTGAGGAAGATCGGGATCGTGAAGATCAGGGTCCACACCGTCGCACCCGCCGCGATGAGCTGGAACGTCAGCGGCTCGGTGCCGTCGAGCACCCCGCCGAGGATGAGGCCCACGACGATGGCGAGCGCGGTGATGCCGCCGAGGTATCCGAAGCCCCAGCCGAGGCCCGACACCTTGCCGACGGTCTTCGGCGTCGACACCGACACGAGCAGTGCGTTGTAGTTCGCGCCGGCGATCTCTCCGACGATGCTTCCGACGGCGATCATCGCGACGCCGAACCAGAAGTGGGCGGGAACGCCGGCGACGAACACCATGGCGAGCTGGCACAGGATGAGCAGCGCTGTGAAGATGCCCAGCATGAGCTTCTTGCGGCCCGCCGCGTCGGCCCGCTGGCCGAGCACCGGCGCGAGGAGCGCGATCAGGATGCCGGCTGCCGTGATGCCCCAGCCGAGGTTGCTGTCGAGTGTGCCGAGGGCCTGGCAGTACTCGGTGGCGGTGTTGACCGCGGTGTCGCAGTCGATCGTGTCTCCGCCGACCACACCGCCGGCCGCCACCACCGGATCGAGGAAGAACGGCGACACCAGGAAGCTCGGTACCCACACGAACGTCAGCAGCACCGTGTTGAAGGGCTGCGTCGCCCAATCCCACAGCGCCCACGAGATCACCCGCTTGCGAGGGATCTGCGCGCCCTCCTGAAGGTCGAGGCCCATCATCGCGACGGCACCCGTGCTGGCCGTCGCGGGCGGCGCCGGCGGCCGCCCGGCGCCGACGGGCTGAGGTGCGGGGGATTCGTGCTCGTTGCCCATGGTCGGCAAGGTATGACCCTTCGGTGAACGGCGGGTGCCGCCGTGGCGCGTGGCCAGGCTACCGACTGAGGACCTGGGTCGTCGTGGACTCCGGCCGCCGCACGACACAATGAGGTGACCTCGACTCTCGGAAAGGCCCGATGCCTGCAGCTCCCCGCGTGCGCTCCGCGCTCTCGCGATCGCTCCACAGTGCGCTGACGCTGGTCGCGCTGCTGGCGACCATGCTCGTCGGCGTCGAGGTCGCGCTGTTCCCGCTCGCGGGTCCGGCGGGCCCGCTGCTGCTGATGCTGCCGCTGATCTTCGCGGTCTACGTCGTCGCGGGGCTCGTCGCGTGGAAGCGCCGGCCCAGCAACGGCATGGGGTTCCTCATCGTCGTCGCGGGATTCGCCCTCTACCTCGGCAGTCTGCAGAACACCGGCGTCCCCCTGCTCGTCGGGCTCGGCGCGGTGTGCGCGACGATCGTCGCGGCGGCGATGGTGCATCTGCTGCTCGCGTTCCCCACGGGCCGCCTGCCGGACCGGGTGTCACGGTTCCTGGTGGCGGCGATGTACGTCATCGCGCTGCTGCTCCAGGCTCCTCGCTACCTGTTCGACCCGGACGGCCCCTTCCCCTCGTTCGCCGTCGCGGACCTCCCTGGCGTCGTCGAGTTGCTCGGCCTCTTCCAGACGATCGTCGCCTCCGCGTTCAGCGTCGCAGTGGCGGTCGTGCTGTGGGGGAGGCTGCGCCGTGCGGATGCCGCACACCGGCGCGTGCTGATCCCGCTGTTCTCGTACGGCATCTTCGCCGTGCTGTTCATGCCCCTCATCGCGGTCGTGCTGGATCGGGTGCTGCTCGTTCATCCCTTCGTCCGCGGCTACCTTCAGTTCGCGGTGCTCGCGGGGATCCCGATCGCGTTCGCCCTGGGGACGCTGCGGGGCGGGTTCGCCCGCACCGGAGAGCTCGAGGAGCTGGGCACGTGGCTCGGGACCGCGAGCGCCTCGAAGGAGCCGCTCGCGCACGCACTCGCGCACGTGCTCGGCGACCCGTCGCTGCGTCTGTACTTCTGGGCCGGCGATCGCGGCGAGTTCCTCGACGCCGACGGGCGGGGGGCGCCCGCCCGCCTCGCCGACAGCCGCCGCGGCTGGGAGACGATCGTGCTCGACGGCCGGACCATCGGCGCCATCGACTACGACGCAGCGCTGGTGGCCGACCGCGAACTCGTGCGCACCGCGGGACGCATCGTGGCGATCGAGGTCGAACGCGCCCGGCTCACCGCCGAGCTGCGGGCGAGCCAGCGCGCACTGATGCAGTCGCGCGAGCGGCTCGTCGAGGCGGCCGACCGCGAGCGCAGGCGGATCGCCCGAGACCTCCACGACGGGCTCCAGGTGCGGCTCGTGCTGCTCGCGCT
>NZ_RRYE01000127.1 GCF_004010105.1 Microbacterium sp. CPCC 204701 | reverse complement strand
CGGGCGATGCGGCTCGCGTCGAGCGCGTCGGCCAGCTCGACGTGCGCGGAGGCGGGGGATGCGGATGCGGCCATGGAGTCCTCCTGGAGGTGTTCGGGCGGCTCACGCTCGGATGCCATGAGCACGGCACACCACTCCAGAGCCGCGGCATCCGGATTTCGTACATCGTGGCTCGGACCATCGCGCCTCGGACGATCGATGCTCGCTGTGAGGTCGCAATGCGGACGCCGCGAAGTCACCCGCCGGAAATCTCCCGCGGCATAGGCTGACAAGGACATGAAGGTCATCTCGTACAACCTGCGCAAGCACCGTGCCGCCGGAGAGCTGGCGCACCTGGTCGAGCGTCACGGCGCCGACGTGCTGTGCCTTCAGGAGGTCGACACGACCGACATCCCGCACGAGATGTCGGGTCTGCGGCTCGCCGAGTCGACGCAGAACAACCGGCTCGGCCTCGCCGTGTACTACCGCGAGAACACGTACCGCGCCGTCGGGATCCGCGCGCTCGCGCTGAAGAAGTCGCTGCACGACCGTGTGCTGAAGCCGGCGGAGGAGCGGATGCTGGGGGTGCGGCTGCATGACATCGACGAGAACGTCGACCTGATCGTGGCGTCGTTCCACGCCGCGCCGCTCACGGCGCTGAACTCGCTGCGGCGCCACCAGATCCGCACGGCGCTCGCCGAACTCCAGCAGCTGGGCGAGGGACTGCCGGCGCTCATGGTGGGGGACTACAACTACCCGGTGTTCAAAGAGCGTCTCGGCCAGCACGTGCGCGACCAGGGCTACGAGCTCAACCTCAGCGACTCGCGCACCTATACGCGCTACCGCTTCTTCCGCGGTCACTACGACTTCGCGACGTCGGTGGGGTTCGAGATCGACCGCGTGCGCACCCTGCCGCAGGGTCTCAGCGACCACCTGCCGATCCTGGTGACCGCACGACCGGTAGCCGGCGTGAGGCGAACGGTCGAGGCCGAGACCGACGTGGCCTGAGCCGGGGGGGGCGACGGCTACGGCTTGCCCATCCCGAGGTACTGCCAGCCGGCGGCGCGCCAGGCGGCGGCATCCCAGCCGTTGCGGCCGTCGATCGCGACGCGGCCGGCCGTGAGCGTCGACGCGTGCTCGGGGGTGAGCTCGCGGCGGTAGGTGTCCCACTCGGTGACCATCAGGATGGCGTCGGCGTCGCGGATCGCGTCGTCGCGGTCTTCGATGTAGGTCAGCTGCGGGTGCAGGCGTCGGGCGTTGTCGATCGCGGCGGGGTCGGTGACGACCACGTCGGCTCCGAGCCCGCGGAGGCGGACGGCGACGTCGAGGGCGGGGGAGTCGCGGACGTCGTCGCTGTAGGGCTTGAACGCGGCGCCGAGCACCGCGATGCGCCGCTCGAACACCGAGCCTCCGAGTCCTTGGATGACGAGGTCGACCGCGCGGTCGCGGCGGCGCAGGTTGATGGCGTCGACTTCGCGAAGGAACGCGACGGATTCGCCGCGGCCGAGTTCTTCGGCGCGGGCGGAGAATGCGCGGATGTCTTTGGGGAGGCATCCGCCGCCGAATCCGATCCCGGAACCGAGGAAGCGGCGTCCGATGCGGGCGTCGTGCCCGATCGCGTCGGCGAGCTGGGTGACGTCGGCGCCGGTGGCTTCGGCGATCTCGGCCATCGCGTTGATGAACGAGATCTTCGTCGCAAGGAACGCGTTCGCGGCGACCTTGACCAGTTCCGCGGTCGCCCAGTCGGTGACGATGAACGGCGTGTCCGCGGCGACGGCCGGGTGATACACCTCCCGCAGGATGTCAGCGGCGCGCCGGCCTGCGTCGACCTCCCCGGCCTGCCCTGTCGCTGAGCCGGTCGAGGCGCCGATCCCGACCACGAGCCGGTCGGGTTCGATCGTGTCTTTGACCGCCCATCCTTCACGGAGGAACTCGGGGTTCCACACCAGGGTGGCGCCGGTCGCTTCGATGCGGGGTGCGAGTTCCGCCGCGGTGCCGACGGGGACGGTGGACTTGCCGGCGACGATGTCTCCGGGCTGCAGCTGGGGGAGCAGCGCGTCGACGGACGCGTTGACGTAGGTGAGGTCTGCGGCGTGCCCGTGGGCCTGTTGCGGGGTGCCCACCGCGATGAAGTGCACGGCCGCTCCGGATGCCTCGGCGATATCGGTCGTGAACCTCAGGCGTCCTGACGCGATCCCCGCCGTGAGCAGTTCCTGCAGGTCGGGTTCGAAGAACGGCGCCTCACCCCGCGAGAGCGCACGGATCTTGCGCACGTCGACATCGACGCCCACGACCTCGTGCCCGATCGACGCCATGGCCCCTGCGTGCACGGCACCGAGGTAGCCGCAGCCGATCACTGAAATGCGCATGGCTCTCCGGTCCGCGGGACTCTCCCCGAGTACCCAGTTACCAGCGGGAAGTGACCGATCGGTTGCCGTCCGGTTACGCACCGCACTCGCCCGCACCCTGCTCACACTCGCCCACACCGGCCACGCCGGGTCAGAACGGGGGGCCTCTGACATCGGTCCCCGGACCCGCGCGTCAGACCAGCGTCGGGTCGGCGTCATTCCATTTCTCGATGCCCTGCACCACCCAGAACGCGAAGAACAGCACGAGAGCGGATGCCTCGACCACCAGCACCACCGGAAAGCCGAGGTCGTCCGTCCGCGGCAGCAACGCGTCGTACGCGATCAGGACGACCACGAGCCCCACGGCGATGGCGACGTACAGCACGCGGAAGACGAGCGCCGGCGGAGCGCCGCGGCGCGGGAATGCGTTGCGCACGGCGACGGCGGCGAACAGCGCGAAGAACGCGACGGTGGCGACGAGGTGGCCGTGCTGCAGGAACGCATCGGGCGCCAGCGTCCAGGTGAGCGCCACCGTCGCCAGCACCACGACGGCCACGACGAGCGAGAGGCCGACGGCGGCGAGCGACACTTGGCGCAGGGCCGCGAGCACCAGTGCGACTGCCACCGTGAGCCCGCCGATCACCAGGAAGGTCACGACGCCGTTCGCAGCATCCGGCTCGAACGCGGGCGGGAAGCAGCGGTCGGCGCACGGCACATCGACGCCGGGCACCGCACCCGGCGTGAGAGTCGTCGGCACCACCGCGATGAGGGGAGCGAACAGCGCCGCGGCGTCGAGCAGGGCGCGCTCCATCCCGCGCCCCGACAGCGCCACGAGCGCAAGCGACGCCGCGACGAGCGCGCCCACGAACGCGTTGCGGGCCGGCGTGAAGTAATAGTCGCTCACCGACGTGAGCCAGCCGACGGTCCCCACGGCCACCGCCACAGAGACGAAGATGACGACGACCGTGCCGGCGATGCCGATGCGCAGATAACGGTAGGTGCGCTCGAGCGACGTCGAGAGCGGAGCATCCACGGCGGGATCTACGAGCCGAAGTACTGCCGTGCCGCCCGCGTGTAGAGCAGGACCAGTCCGATGATCGACAATGCCGAGCCGGTGATGGCCGACCACAGGCTCTCACCGTTGAACATCCCGACCACCTCGAACACGATGTTGACCACGAACACGATCGTCGCGATGGTGCGCGCGGTGGGACTGCCGCGCCACAGTCCCACGCCGACGATGAGCGTGACGATGCCTATCACCAGGCTGATCCACCCGACGATCGCGGGCCAGGTGACGAACACGCCCGCGAGGATCACGAAGATCGATCCGACGATCTGCAGAAATCCGGACAGCCACGCGATGATCGCAACGAGAGTCACGCCGAGCGGGCGTTGTGCCATGGGTTCGTTCCCCTCTTCGTGGCGTCGCGGATGACGCCGGTTGCCCTCACAATAGCGAGCGGGCACGACAGCATTTGGACGAGGCATCCGTCTGGCGTAGTATTGATCTTTGGTGTGCGGCTCGGCTGACCCGGCACCACGAACGTGAGCCCTCCACTGGCGTGTTTCTCCGGTCATCGATCGGGAAACCACCCCGGAGTGGGATTCACGAACTTCTCCGTTCGATCAAGAAAGCAGCACTACTGTGACGCGCACTTACACCCCCAAGGCTGGCGAAGCCCAGCGCGAGTGGCTGGTCATCGACGCGACCGATGTCGTCCTCGGCCGCCTCGCCTCGCACGCCGCCGCGCTCCTGCGTGGCAAGCACAAGGCCACCTTCGCACCCCACGTCGACATGGGTGACTTCGTCATCATCGTCAACGCCGAGAAGGTCGCCCTCACCGGCCAGAAGCTCGAGCAGAAGAAGGCCTACCGTCACTCGGGCTACCCGGGCGGGCTGAAGTCGGTCACCTATTCGGAGCTCCTCGAGAAGAACCCCGTCCGCGCGGTCGAGAAGGCCGTCCGCGGCATGCTCCCGAAGAACACGCTGGGCCGCGACCAGCTGTCGAAGCTCAAGGTCTACCGCGGTGCCGAGCACCCGCACGCGGCGCAGAAGCCCACGACATACGTTTTCGACCAGGTCGCCCAGTAAGCGCCGCACAGACAAGGACACACTCGTGGCGAACATCGAAGAACCCACCAACTACTCGACCGAGACGCCGGTCGACGAGACTGCTGCCGTTGCCGCCGAGCGCCCCGTGCTCTCGGTCTCGGGTGCCGCGGTCGGTCGTCGCAAGCAGGCCATCGCCCGCGTGCGCGTCGTTCCCGGCTCGGGCACCATCACCGTCAACGGCCGTGCGTTCGCGGACTACTTCCCGAACAAGCTCCACCAGCAGCTCATCACCGACCCCTTCACGGTGCTGAACCTCACCGGCGCCTACGACGTCATCGTGCGCATCTCGGGTGGCGGCCCCTCCGGCCAGGCCGGCGCGCTGCGCCTGGGCATCGCCCGTGCGCTCAACGAGATCGACGCCGAGAACAACCGCCCCACCCTCAAGAAGGCCGGCTTCCTCTCGCGCGACGCCCGCGTCATCGAGCGCAAGAAGGCCGGTCTCAAGAAGGCCCGCAAGGCGCCTCAGTACTCGAAGCGCTGATCGGCTCACCTTCCGTATGCCGCTCTTTGGCACGGACGGGGTGAGGGGGCTGGCCAACGGCCCCCTCACCGCCGATCTCGCACTGTCCCTGGCCCAGGCGACCGCTGTCGTCCTGGGCCAGGGGCGTACTGCCGAGGCGCGTCGCGCCGCCGGCAAGCGTCTCACCGCCGTCGTCGCGCGCGATCCGCGCGTGTCGGGCGAGTTCCTCTCGGCCGCGGTCGAGGCGGGGCTCGCGTCGTCGGGCGTCGACGTCTACGACGCCGGCGTGCTGCCGACGCCCGCCACGGCGTTCCTGATCGCCGACATGGATGCCGACTTCGGCGTCATGGTGTCGGCATCCCACAATCCCGCCCCCGACAACGGCATCAAGATCTTCGCTCGCGGTGGCGTGAAGCTTCCGGACATCGTCGAACAGCGCATCGAGAGCGCCATGTCAGGGCCGAAGCTGCTGCCGACGGGAGCCGAGGTCGGACGCATCCGCCGGTTCGCCGACGCGGAGGACCGCTACGTCGTTCACCTGCTGGGCTCGCTGCCGTATCGCCTGAACGGACTGCATGTGGTGCTCGACTGCGCCCATGGCGCGGCATCCGGGGTCTCTCCCGAGACGTTCCGCGACGCCGGCGCGCGAGTCACGGTGATCGGAGCCGACCCGGACGGGCTGAACATCAACGACGGCGTGGGCTCGACCCACCTCGACGTGCTCGCCAAGGCCGTCGTGGCGCACGGCGCCGACGTCGGCATCGCGCACGACGGCGACGCCGATCGGTGCCTCGCCGTCGACGCGCGCGGCGACGTCGTCGACGGCGACCAGATCATGGCGATCCTCGCGCTCTCGATGAAGCAGCGCGGAATGCTCGAGGATGACACCCTCGTCGCCACCGTCATGAGCAACCTCGGCCTGCACCGCGCCATGGACGCGCACGGCATCCGCGTCGAGACGACGGCCGTCGGCGACCGCTACGTGCTCGAGCGCATGACCCAGGGCGGATTCTCGCTCGGCGGCGAGCAGTCGGGCCACGTCATCATGAGCCGCTACGCGACGACCGGAGACGGTCTGCTCACCGGTCTGCACGTGGTCGCCGAGATGGCGCGGACGGGCAAGACGCTCGCCGAGCTCGCCTCGGTGATGACCGTGTACCCACAGGTGCTCATCAACGTGCGCGACGTCGACCGCTCACGCGTCGGCGATGAGATCGTGCAGGATGCCGTCGCCCGCCACACCGCCGAGCTCGGGCTGTCGGGGCGCGTGCTGCTGCGTCCGTCGGGCACCGAGGAGATGGTGCGCGTCATGGTCGAGGCCGGCAGCGAGGACGACGCCCGGCGTCACGCCGAGGCGCTCGCCGACGTCGTGCGGGAGCGCCTGGCGCTGTAGCGCCGGAGTGGGCTGCGGGTCATCGGGCGAGGTCGTCGCCGGTGAGGCCCAGCATCCGCGGCGCCGAGGCACACGCTCGCTGCGGCAGTCCCGTGGTCATCGTGCGATTTGCGGGATACCCGAGGTCGAGCCGCGTTATGCGGCGTTGCGGGAAGGTGACCCCGCCGCTCGAGCGGTGGCCTGGACCACTGGTTTGAGATCTGAGACTCCCAGTCTCTAGAGTTGGCCTGTGCCCGACGCTGGGGGTCGGACACAGCGATCCGCACACGCTTCGCGTGCTCAGGTGGGTCTGGTCGGTGCCGGGCGCTGGGGGTCCGGCACCGCGACCCGGCGGCGCGGACGGCCGTCGCGGAGGCCGGCGGCGGGATAATCGAGGGATGGCCCACTCCGCTCCCCGTTCGCGGCGACCCGCGGGTCAGACCCGCGAGCTGATGCTGCAGGTGGCCATCGAACGGGTTCGGGCCGAGGGCCTCCTGCTCGACTACGCCAACATCGAGCTCGAGGATCTGATCCGGGCCGCCGGGGTGCCGCGCTCGACCGTGTTCCGGATCTGGCCCGATCGTGTCGCCTTCGTCGCCGACCTCGTGCGGGCCCTGTTCGAGGCGGATCCCGGCTTCGACACGGGCATCGACGATGCGACCCGCGACCTGCTGCGGCGCTCGGTCGCCGCGAACCCCGAGGCGATGCGCACCGTCGAGGGCCGGCAGGCTGGGCTTCGCGAGGCCGTCCGGGTGACGGTCGCGCACAACATGGTCGTTGTCGAGGAGACCATCGCGTGGCGGGCGTACCGGACGATGTCGGCCGCGCTCGCGAGCGGCGACGCGGTGCCGGGCGGCGGCGAGATCCGCGAGCTGCTGTCGGAGCTCGAGGGCCGGTACCTCGATCGTATGGCGGAGATCTACCGAGCCCTCAACGATGCCTTCGGCCTGCGGATGCGCGAGGGGCTCACCGAGCGCGACCTGGCGGTGGCCGTCATGGCGATGATCGAGGGCATGAGCGACCACAGCCGGATCAGCCCTTCGATGGCCGGCGCCCCGCGCGTGGTCTCGCTGGGGCCGGAGGCGCCGGACGAATGGCACCTGGCCGGGATCGCGGTGTACGGCATCTACACGGCGTTCACCCAGCGGATGGACACATAGCCGGATTCGCGCGTCGCGCTACCAGCTCAGCTCCTCGATGTACCGCAGCAGCACGCCCTCGCGCAGCGCCCACGGCGACACCTCGAGCTCGTCGACGTCGAGCGTGCGCATGGCTTCGTGCAGCACGACGGCACCCGCGACGATCTGGAATGTGCGGTCGGGGGTGATGCCGGGCAGCTCCTGCCGGGCGGATGCCGGGATCCGTGCGAGCCGCGGGATCCACGAGCTGAGCGCGGCGCGCGGCAGCAGCATCCGTTCGATTCCCGACCAGCCCGGCACGGGATACCCGACGAGCTTCGCGAGCGAACGGATGGCCTTCGACGACCCGACGACGTGATCCGGCCG
>NZ_RRYE01000126.1 GCF_004010105.1 Microbacterium sp. CPCC 204701 | reverse complement strand
CGACGGCGCTCTCGTGCGCGTTCGCGTGCGGCGCCTGCGTGGCCGGATCCTCGTCACCGCACGGATGCCTCAGCACCATGCCGCCGATCGAGTCGACGTCCGCGTCTCCGCACGCGGTCACGGCCGCGCCGCGCTTGTTCCGATGCGCCGCGTCGGGCGATGGCGCACCGCCCGGCTCAGCCGCGACGGGTCGGCCGCGCTCGGGGACGGCGACATCCGCACGCGGTTTCTGGTGCATCGCGACCACGACGTCGTCGAGGTCGATCCGGGCCTGCGGCATCCCGACAACCGCTCGGTGGCGCGCCGCCTCGCTGACCGGCTGCGCTCCAGCGCCTGACCGGCGAAGGCGGCACCTTCGGCTGTCCGGCCGCCTGCGCTCCGCAACCGGTCGCGGGTGGTCGTACCCCGCCGAACGCGACGCTCGCGCCGACGCGGTCAGGGAAGACGGCTGACAGCGAGCGCAGGTGTCCGATTGCGAGACAGCGAGACGGTCACCGACGCTGAGTTCGTCGTGGGCGGCCGGCGACGAGCGCAGCGAGCCCGGCGCCGAGCAGCAGGAGCGCCACGACCGCCCCGAACCCGGGTTCCACGCCGGTGCCCGCGAGCCGGGACTCGGAATCCACGGGATCGGATGGCTTCACGGGTGCCGCCGCCACGGCGAAGTGGACCGCGGCCGACCGGGTGCCGCCGAGGGCATCGATCACGGTCAACTCGATCGGCTGGCTGCTCGTGCGCACCGGGGTGCCGGAGATGATCCCGGCGTCGGCGTCGAGCGCGAGTCCGTCCGGCAGACCCTCGACCGCCCATCGGTACGGACCGAACCCGCCTTCGGCGACAACCCGAGCCTTGTAGCTCCGGGTCGCGGTAGCCGGCGGGAGCTCGTCCGTCACGATCGCGACCGCAGGATGCACGCTCAGGACGAGCTGCGCGGTCGCCGTGCCGAACGGACTGGTGGCGATCGCGGTGATGGTCGTCGTCGTGACTGCCGCCGTCGTCACGGCCGCCGTCGTCGCAGCGACGAACGTGGTCGGAGCGAGTGCGGCCTGGCTGTTCTCGGGTGGTGTACCGGAGAGCACGCCGCGCTCCTCGTCGAAGGTCAGCCAGTCGGGCAGGCCCGTCAGGTCGATCGTCGGAGTCGGGACGCCTGCGACCGGCAGCCGCGCCTCGAACGGCACCCCGACCTCCGCATCCAGCTCGGTGTCGAGGTCGCCGAATCCCGGGACGCTGGCCCACAGGATCGTCGCCGACGCGAGGTCTGAGGCGCCGTCCGCCGCGACCGTGTAGGTGACCTCACCGTCGACCTCCGACGAGACGCTCACGGTCGCGACCCCGTTCGCATCGGTCGTCGTGCGATGGTCGCCCGGAGACACGATGACCTCGACGTTCGGCATGGGTTCGTCGAGCTCGTCACGGACCGTGATCGAGAGCGGGATGAGAGTGCCGGCGAGCGCGGAGGTCGGCGGCGGATCGACGGTTGCGCTCGTGGCGACCGGAAAGCGGATGGGGGTCACGGAACTCGAGGTCTCGGCGAAGCGATCGTCGCCGAGATACTCCACCACGACGCTGTTCACGAACCGCAGACGCAAGTCGTGCAAGATCGCCGTGCCCGTCGCGTCGAGCGGTGCCGGGTCTCCGAGCGGTGAGCCTTGCTCCCCCTCACGGAACTGCACGTACCCGGTCGGCACGCCCCAGATGGTCGGCGGCGCCGTGACGCTCGCGGTGAGCGTCACCGGGACGTCCGGGTCGGGGTAGGTCGACCCGGAGGTGAACGACACGACGGCCGGAGCCTTCGCAACCGTGAGCGAGACGGCGCCGCTCGAGATCTTGAAATTCGCGTCGCCGTGGTAGACGGCGCTGAGCTGAGCGTCGACCCCTGGCGTCAGCCCGAGGAACGGAACGGGGATCGCGCGTGCCCACGCGACGTTCAGTCCCCCTGACCCGACGCAGTTCATGTTCGGGGGTCCCTCGAAGCACGGCGGCATGTAGAACCCGCCGCCGACGGTCACCGGTGCGCCGACCGGGATGCCGTTGAGATAGAACTGCACGGCGCCGGTGGGCTCAGTGCAGTCGATGACGCTCATCGGGGCACACTGAACCCCCTGCTCGAAGGCAGGGGTCAGCTTGGCCCAGACCTTCGTGGTGGTCTCACCTGTTGCCACCGGCCCCGCAGGCCAGGTCACCGGATCGATCGTCGGCCAATACGCCACATCGAGGGTCGTGGTCTGCACCGCGAGCACGGGATAGCGCTCGGTGGTCGTCTCGCCTTCCGCATCGGTGACGTCGAGCTGGACCTCGACGGGGCCCGCGTAGTTCGAGGTCAACCGCACCGACGCGCCGTCGTAGCTCTGCCCGCCCACCGTCCACCGGTACTCGAACGGCTCTGAGCCGAACGTCGCCGTCGTACTGGCCGAGACGACGAACGGTTCGCCGGCGAACACACGGTCGGGGACGATCGCATTCACTGCGGGGCCGGCGGCGTCGTGGGCGACGATCCGCGCCGAGGCCTTGGTGCCGTCGGGTTCGAGGTACGAGATGGTGTCGGTGAGGCAGACGTTGGCCATGGTCGTGTCGGAGCTCTCAGGTGTGATCTCCGTGCAGCCCGTGACATCCGGGCTCTCCAGCGACGAGATCGCGAACTTGGGCCGACCGTCGACGACGATCCGCTCGGCGACGCGACCCTGGCCGTCCCAGTCGACATAGTAAAGCCGCAGAGTCTGCAGGCTCGCACCGGGGATCGCGGGCCCCGACCGGTTCCCCGCCAAGAGCCCGTCGTACTTGGTCGTGACGAACCAGCCGTTCCCCGACGGCCGCACGGCTTCGTTCAGAGTGGCGTTCGGCCAATCGCTGTCGATCGGATTCATGAGATAGACCCGGTCTTCGAATCCTCCGCTGACCGCGTCGTCGGCGCCTGCACGAGTGATGTAGAGGCGGGGGTCGGTGTCGGTCGGCGCGGGCGGTGCCGGGGCGTTGGCGCAGGGGAACGCCGAGTATCCGTCGGCGCCGGTCACCGGCCGGCAGTCGTAGTCGACGTCGATCTGCGTCGTCGAGATGAAGGTCGTGAGCAGCACCCCCGGCCCGGAGTCCTCGGCGAGGATGGAGGCGAGATTCGGCACCTCGTCCTTCGCATCTTCAAGCCAATCCTGCAGCTTGACCGGGATCTGGCTGTGCTCGTAGATCGTCCACGACTCCAGGGCGATCGTGAGGATCGCCGTGATGACCGTGCCGACCACGAAGGCCCCCGCCCCTGCCCTGACGACGCCGGCCGACGCCCGCGCGGTGGTCCCTGCGGCCTCGGTGACGACCTGCGGAATGCTCACGGCCCCCTTCACGAGTTTGATGAAGGCGCGGGCGGTGTGCGGGAACACCTTCGTGAACAGAGTCCCCGACTCCGCTGCCACGGGCACCGCGAGATATGCGCGCGCTGCCGCCGTTCCGGCGGCGGTCGCCGCCAGCGTGGCGGCCACGCCGATCCCGACCGAGGCGTCCATCGCGAGGTTCGGGAAGACCGGGTCGTCGAACAGTTCCTGCTGCGAGAGGTAGCGCCCCCACTGCTGGAACTGCTCGGCCGTCGGCCACGGCACCGGGCAGCCCGTGGGGCCGTGAAGGCACGCGACCGTCGTTCCCTGGGAGTCGTGGCACTGCGGCAGCATGGTCGCGTTGTAGACGCCGCCGAACGCCCCGCTGCCCTTCTCGAACACCTTCGGCGGGTGGAAGTTGCAGTAGCCGCCGCCACTCCCATTGTCGGGCTGGGGGTCGAGCGAGATGGTGTCGAGGGTGAGGCCCGACCATTGCAGATACAGGTCGACCGCTTCCTGGGCCTGGTCGACGAGTTGATCCTGGTACACCTCTTGGAACCACCGGTACACGAGCTTCTCGTCGTCGGTCCGTTCGTTGGCGGGCGTCTTGATGATCGCCAAGAGGTTCAGGAAGGCCTGCGCACGCACGGCGTCGCGCCCCCATGCGCGCACGGCATCCCAGTCGGACTCCGGTAGCGAATGGGTCTCGATCACCTCGGCGATCGCCCGGTTCTCGAAATCCTCGATCGCACGGTAGTACTCCGCGGGCACATCCCGGATGACACCGTTCAGGCTGTTCCCGATGATCGGCGGCACCCCGGCGCCGGGTTGCGAGGGAAGCGCGATCGCCGTACCCGCCGCGAGACTGATGGTTCCCAGCACGAGGGTGAACACCGCGATGACTGCGGTGAGAGGGCGCTTCGTTCTCACCTGTTCAGGCAAGCTCACGCCCCTTCCGGAGGGCATCGGGCGATTGCCCTATCTTCTCCCCACCCGACGGATCGCGACCGATCGCCGCCGCCAGACCCGGCTCGCCCGTTCCGGCCCTCGATGCCACGGATCGCACGAGAATGCGACAGCCTTCACCGTCGGCTGCCGCCATGGCTTAGGGTCATCTACAAGGTCGTGTTCGTGCCTGACGGAGGATGCAGCATCCCCCGTCTCGCTGGTGCGGCGAGTCTGCCTGGGGGCATCGTGAAGCTGGCCGGTCGGAAGCGCGAGCTCGATCGACTCGTGTGCCTGATTGCGGACATACCGACGGGGGTCATCCACGTCACCGGCTCACCTGGCGTGGGCAAGAGCGCGCTGCTCGGGACTGCCCTCCCCGTTCTGGCGACGAGAGAGCCTGCCGTGTGGCATGTGGATCTGCGCGGCGCCGACCGCGGAGCGCCCCTTGTCGATGAGATCGCCCGCGCCCTCGGCCTTTGGCCGACGCTCGATGACACTCAGCGCGCGTCCGGTGCGCTGGCCGGCGTCGTCGCGGCATCCCGCGTCGTGCTGGCCGCCGACCACGTCGACGGCCTCGATGACAGCGCTTCCGAGCTGAGAGAAGTCCTGGCTTGCTGCCCACGACTCGTCGTGGTGCTGGTCTCACGACGGGCTGCCGATCCGGATGGCGACAGGGGATTGGAGGTCGCTCCGCTGGAGGTTCCTTCGGAGGACACATCCCCGACTGCGATGCTCGACGCCGCCAGCGTGCGCCTGTTCATCCAGCGGGCACAGAGCATCGGCGCCCACCTCGTACTGGACGCTGACGGCGTCGCTGCGATCGGCGAGATCTGCCGCCTGACCGGAGGCCTGCCGCTCGCGATCGAACTCGCCGCAGCGCGGGCGCGTCTCCTGTCGCTCGAGAAGCTCGCGCATGAGCTCGGCTCGCGCCCGGGCGAACCGGCAGACCTGGACCTCTTGGAGGGCGCGGGTGCAGGAATCCGTGAGAACCTGCGGGTGACGCGCGACCTGCTGACGCCCGCCCAGGACCGGCTTCTGGTGCACCTCGCCACGTTCCACGGCAGATTTCCTCTGGGCGCGGCGACAGCCATCGTGCCCGCACCTCTGGGCGAGGTGCTCGACAGCCTCGGGCGACTGATCGATCTGCGGCTCGTCGAAGTCCACCAAGGGCGCCCTGAGCCGACGCTTGCGCTGCTGCCGATCGTGCGATCGTTCGTCCACGAGTTCGCCGAGGGCATGCCGGAGCCGGTGCTGCCGGACTACCTCCGGCAGCTCGCCGAGGAGGCATCGGCTGCGCGCGCGCGGCTCACACCCTCTGACGCCGTGGACCGAGTACGCGTGCTGCGCCGCGACTACGCGATCGAGTTGCGGCGCCTCGCCTCGCTGGACGCGGCGGATGCGTGTTCGCTCGCCGTCCAGGTGGCCTCCTCGCTCGAAGGCTTCGAGGAGGACGCGACGATCGGCGAGATCCTCGAGACCGCCCTGGCTGTGGGTGCAGTTGACCGGCTCGAAGACGAGACGCGGGCGGCCGCGTGGGTGTGGTCAGCGCGGATGCTCGCGCTGTCGCCCGACGGCGTGCAGCACAGCGAGCTGATCGCACACCGTTGGGCGCGCGGGACTGCACTCATAGACCCGGAGGCGAACCCCCTCCTCGCGCTGCAGGCACGGATGATCGCCGTACAGAACGGCACGACGACAGGCGATTTCGAACTGTCGGCCCGTGCCGCAACGGAGGGCCTGCGGATCGCCCGTTCAGCCGCACTGCCCGCCTGGGCGGCCCGCCTCGAACTGTCGTTGGCAGGTGCCGTCCACCACACGCAGGGTCCGGAGGCCGCCGTCGCTCTGGCGCGAGCGTCGCTGGACCGCGCCCAACGCATCGGCGACGCGTCATCCATCGCGTGGGCGATCACCGTGCTGAACACTCTTCCCGCCGCGCAGACGCGCCAGGCACCGATGATCCCGGACCTTGAAGACGCGGTTTCACTGGCCGACAGACTCGGCGACCCCGTACTTCTCTCCTTCGTCTATGCGGCGATGACGATGCAGGAGCAACGCGCGGGCCGCACGGGGTCCGCGGCCCACTGGTGCGCGCGCCGGCTCGAGCTCGCGCGCCGCCGTGGCTGGTGGACCCTCAGCGGGATGTCGCTCATCCACACGGTGCTCATCGCCGATTCGTTCCGGAGTGACCCCGATGCAGACGTCGTGGCCGCGCGACTGATGGGTGTCATCCGCCTCGACGTCGACAGGCTCCTGCGCTCGATGGCCCCGTCGACACGCGCGCTCTTCGGAGACGCGGTGACGGGCGTGCACGCCCGACTGGGCGACCTCCGCTACGCCAGCGCGGTCGCCGAAGGCGGCATGCTCTCGACCGCCGGAGCCGCAACCGTGGCGACGGAGTGGCTCCACCGCCACGCTGTCGAGGCTGTCGCGGCCGCGCCTCATGCGAGTGGGCTGAGCGCCCGGGAGCGCGAGGTCCTGCAACTGCTGGCAACGGGTCTGACCAACAAGGAGATCGCGCAACGTCTCCACCTGTCGGTGAAGACCGTCATGCACCACTCGGTCTCGATCTACCGCAAGCTCGCTGTTCGCGGGCGGGCCGAGGCGACCGCAGCCGCATATCGCAATGGGCTCATCACCCTGGATGCGGCCGAGACCGGTGGCTCCGCATCAACGTCGCTGAGGTCCCCGATCAGTCGAGCAGCAGCGCCGGCTCCTCGAGGATCGACGCGACGTCGGCGATGAAGCGCGACATCCCGTCGCCATCGATCACACGGTGGTCGAACGACCCCGCCACCGTCGTCACCCAGCGGGGGCGCACCTCGCCTTCGACGACCCAGGGCTTCTGACGGATGGTGCCGAGCGCGACGATGCCCGACTCGCCGGGGTTGATGATGGGCGTGCCGGCGTCCATCCCGAACACGCCGATGTTCGTGATCGTGATGGTGCCGCCCTGCTGGTCGGCGGGGGTCGTGCGTCCCTCGCGCGCCGTCAGCGTGAGCTTCTCGAGAGAGCGCGCGAGATCGCGCATCGACAGGTCCTGCGCGTCCTTGATGTTCGGAACCAGCAGGCCCCGCGGCGTCGCCGCGGCGATGCCCAGGTTGACGTAGCGGCGCACGCGGATCTCTGCTCCGCCCTCGGCATCCACCCACGCGGCGTTCACCATCGGCGTGCGGCGCACCGCCCAGATGACCGCCCGCGCCATGATCAGCAGCGGCGAGACTTTGATGTCGGCGAAGTCGGGCGACGCCTTGAGTCGCTTGACGAGCTCCATCGTGCGGGTCGCGTCGACGTCGGTCCACACCGACACGTGCGGGGCGGAGTAGGCCGACTGCACCATCGCGGACGACGTGGCCTTGCGCACGCCCTTGACCGCGATGGTCTCCTCGCGGCCCTCGGCGTCCGGCGCCGGGTGCGCCGGGGCGACGGCGGGGCGCGTGGCCGTCTCGCGGGCGGGGACCGGAATCGTCTCCTCGCGGACGTCGCCCCACGCGGGCGTCTCGATGTTGCGGAACACGCTCGCCTGCGATGCGTGCCGCATGACGTCGTCGCGCGTCA
>NZ_RRYE01000125.1 GCF_004010105.1 Microbacterium sp. CPCC 204701 | reverse complement strand
GGGCCGCCGCCGGGCCTGACGCCTCGCGAGATCAGGTGATCTCGCCGCCGCAGGACGATTCGCCGCGAACCGTCCTGTCTCCGCAAGATCACCTGATCTCGCGTCGTGCGGCCGTCCACAATCCGCCGCGCGGGGCACCGCGCAGCGGGTGAGAGGATGGAGGCGCCATGCCGAACGACGCGCCCTCACCCCTTCCCCCCGTGCTCCGCCCGGACGCGCCGCCGACCCACTCGCTCGCAGACCTCGCCGCACGCTTCGCGGTCGACGTGCACGGCGACGTCAGTGCGACGACCCTCACCGGGCTCACCCTCGCAACCGCCGACCTGCGGCCGGGCGACCTCTTCGTCGCGGTCCAGGGCGTCAACCGTCACGGCGCCGAGTTCGCATCGGACGCCGCCGAGAACGGCGCGGTGGCAGTGGTGACGGATGCCGCCGGCGCCGACGTCGCGGCCGCGAGCGGGCTTCCGGTGGTACTGGTCGACGATCCGCGCGCGCTCCTCGGCGAGCTGTCGGCCTGGGTGTACAGCACCGGCCGCGACGACGATCTGCCGCTGCTGTTCGGCACGACAGGCACGAACGGCAAGACGAGCGTGTCGCACCTGCTCGAAGGCATTCTCGGGCAGCTCGGCGCCGTCACCGGCCTCTCCTCGACCGCCGAGCGGCACATCGCGGGCCAGATCGTCGTGTCGCGGCTCACGACCCCCGAAGCGTATGAGATGCATGCGCTGCTCGCCCTCATGCGCGAGCGCGGCGTCGAGGCTGTCGCCGTGGAGGTGAGCGCGCAGGCACTCAGCCGTCGCCGCGTCGACGGCATCGTGTTCGACGTCGCCGGCTTCACCAACCTCACCCACGACCACCTCGACGACTACGCCGACATGCGCGAGTACTTCGAGGCCAAGCTGCCGCTGTTCCGCCCGGATCGTTCGCGCCGCGCCGTCGTGTGCGTCGACTCCGAGCCAGGCGCCGAGGTCGTCGCGCGCAGCGAGGTGCCGACCGTCACCGTCGGCACGCCGGCGCTCGCGTCGGATCCGGATGCCGCGGCCGCCGCCGACTGGGTGGTCGACATCCTCGACGAGCGCCAGGTGGGCACCGAGTTCCGCCTCACGGCGCGCGACGGCCGCTCGCTCACGACCCTCGTCCCGGTGATCGGGCGCCACATGGCCGCCAACGCGGGACTTGCGATCGTCATGACCCTCGAGGGGGGCTACGCGTGGGAACGCATCGCCGACGCCCTCGACGGCAAGCGCATCGAGGCGTACCTGCCCGGGCGCACGGAGCTCGTCTCGGGTGAGACCGGCCCGGCCGTGTACGTGGACTTCGGGCACTCCCCCGACGCGTTCGAGAAGACGCTCGCCGCCGTGCGCCGGGTCACGCCCGGCACCGTCGTCATGCTCTTCGGCGCCGACGGCGACCGCGACGCCACCAAGCGCCACGACATGGGCCGCACCGCGGTGCTCGGCAGCGACATCCTGATCGTGACCGACCACCACCCTCGCCACGAGGACCCCGACTCCATCCGCGCGACGCTCATCGAGGGCGCGCGCCGCGCGCGCGCGGACGCCGAGATCCACGAGTTCTCTCCGCCGGAGCGTGCCATCATCGAGGCCGTCTCGCGCGTGGGCGACGGCGACGCGATCCTGTGGGCCGGCCCAGGTCACCAGGACTACCGCGACATCCGCGGCGTCCGCACGCCGTACTCGGCGCGAGAGCTCGCCCGTCGCGCGCTGCGCGAGGCCGGGTGGCCGGTGCCCGAGCCGCACTGGCCGGTGCCGTACCCGGAGCACGAGACTCCGGCATCCGACCCCCTCCGGCCGCCGTTTCCCACCGGTCGCTGAGCCGCTGGGCGCTCTGGTGCCCGAGACGGCGCCCCGCATGCAGTCGCGACGTCAGGCGCGGCCGGACCCGCTCGTTCCGGCTCCTGAGCGGTGAGGAGCGAGCCGTATCGAAGGGCGGCGGCTCAACGATCGAGGCCGGCGATGACCTTGTCGGCGATCTCGCGCGCCCAGCGCTCGGCCTCCGTCAGGGCGTCCCGACTGAGCGCCGCGGGCGCCTCGTGCGCGTCGACCACCCGCGTGACCGTGTCGACGATTTTGAGGAAGCCGAGACGCCCCTCGTGGAACGCGTCGACGGCCTGCTCATTGGCCGCGTTGAGCACGGCGGGGTAAGTGCCGCCGGCGCGGCCGACATGCTTGGCCAGGCGCACCGCCGGGAACGCGTCCTCGTCGAGCGGCTCGAACGTCCACGACGAGGCCGTCCGCCAGTCCAGCGGCCGGCCCACGCCGGCGACGCGGTGCGGCCAGTCGAGTCCGAGCGAGATCGGCAGCCGCATGTCGGGCGGCGATGCCTGGGCGATGGTCGACCCGTCGACGAACTCGACCATCGAGTGCACGATGGACTGCGGGTGCACCACGACCTCGATCTCGGAGTACGGCACGTCGAACAGCAGGTGCGCCTCGATCACCTCGAGGCCCTTGTTCACGAGCGTCGCGGAGTTCGTGGTGACGACGCGGCCCATATCCCACGTGGGGTGGGCGAGCGCCTCGGCGGGCGTGACCCCCTCGAGCGACGCACGGCTGCGACCGTGGAACGGGCCGCCGGATGCCGTCAGCACGAGCCGGCGGACCTCTCCGTGCTCGCCGGCCCGAAGCGCCTGCGCGATCGCGGAGTGCTCGGAGTCGACGGGAACGATCTGGCCCGGCCGGGCGATGGCCATCACGAGGTCGCCGCCGACGATGAGCGACTCCTTATTCGCGAGCGCCAGCGTCCGGCCCGCTTCGAGGGCGGCGAGCGTCGGACCGAGACCCACCGAGCCGGTGATGCCGTTGAGGACGACATCCGCCTCCACGTCACGGACCAGCTGCTCGGCCTCGACCGCACCGATCGCCGTATGCTCGACCCCGAGCTCGGCCGCCTGGGCGGCGAGCGCCTCGCGGTCGGAGCCCGCGGCGAGGCCCACGACCTCGAAGCGACGGGGGTGCGCCCGCACGACGTCGAGCGCCTGGGTGCCGATCGACCCCGTCGAGCCGAGGATGAGGACGCGCCGCATCCGGCCAGCCTATCGAGCGGCCTACTGCTCGGTGGGCTTGGCCTCGAGGATCTCGACGACGAACACGAGGGTCTGTCCGCCGAGCTCGTGGCCTGCCGGGTCCTCGCCGTAGCCGCAGGCCGGCGGCATCGAGACGAGCACCTTCGAACCGGCGGTGTGTCCTTCGAGTGCGCGCTGGAAGCCGGCGACGACTCCGGTCGTCTGGAACTCGGCGGGCTCGCCGCGCTCCCAGCTCGAGTCGAAGACGGTGGAGTCGCTCCACTTCATGCCGGTGTAGTTCACCGTCACGGTGTCGCCCGGCTCGACGACGTCGCCGTCGCCCTCCTCGAGCACCTCGACCTGGACCTCGGCGGGGGGCTCCGTCGCGGGGATCGTGATGGTCGGCACACCCTCGGCCGAGAACTCCACAGAGGGGAAGTCGGCACCGGGCTCGGTCACGGCGCACCAGTCGGCCGCGGGCGTCACGCCGAGGACGTCGATCACGTACACGAGCGAGCCGTTGCCGGTGTCGGGCACGGTCATCACGATGCGCGAGCCCTCGGCCGCGCACCCGAAGAACTGGTCCGCGCCGGAGCCGATGGAGATCGGCATCGCGGGCAGCGGGGAGCCGCCGAACCCACCCGACTGCAGCGACTCGCCGGACGTCGCGTCGAAGACCGCGAGCGCGTACGACACGTAGTCGCCGTCCTGGATCTCGGCCCCGTCGCCCTCGACGGCGATCGCGCGCTCCGCGCTCTCGATCTCGAGGGGCGCCTCGAACTCGGCGGTCGCCGACTCGCCGACCTCGCCGCTGACCGTGACCGCCGACGCGACGTCGCCCTCGGGAGCAGCCACCGAGCAGAGGTCGGCTGCCGACGTCGCGTCAGGCGACGGAGTCTCGGATCCCTCGGGGGCGCCCGAGCAGCCTGCGAGCAGAATGGCCGTCAAGGCGGCGGCGGACAGGGCGGCGAGCGGGCGAATGCGCACGAGACAACCTCAAGTCGGTGGAAGCGGAACCTCCATCCTCCCCCATCTTTCCTCTGGCTGCGCTGAGAAAGGCCATGCCGGTACCGGAATGGAATCGGGAGTACCCTCGACGGGTGACTTCCGACCTCGCGCCCGGAGCCGACGACCCGCGCGGCGCCGCCGTCTCGGAGCCCGATGCGCCGTCGGTGAGGCGGATGGGCTCCGCCTACGCACTCGGGCGATTCGTGGTGGCGCCGCTCGCCCGGATCGTCTACCGTCCCCGCGTCGAAGGTCGCGCGCACGTCCCGAAGACCGGACCGGTGATCTTCGCCAGCAACCACCTGTCTTTCATCGACTCGATCGCGATCCCCGTCGCCGCTCCCCGCCCCGTGCACTTCCTCGCGAAATCCAGCTACTTCGAAGGATCCGGCCTCGGCGGCTGGGCATCCCGTCAGTTCTTCACCGCGATCGGCGCCGTCCCGGTGCAGCGCGGCGTCGGTCAGGCAGCGCTCGACGCGCTCGACCAGCAGCGCGCCCTGCTCGAGGACGGCAGCGCGGTCGCACTGTACCCGGAGGGGACCCGATCGCTCGACGGCCGCCTCTACAAGGGCCGCACCGGCGTTGCGTTCCTCGCGCTCCAGACCGGCGCGCCCGTGGTCCCGGTCGGCCTCATCGGCACCGACAAGGTCATGCCGGTCGGAGCCAAGATGCCCTCGCTCAGGCACCGCGTGACGGTGCGGTTCGGTGAGCCACTCGACCTCGGCCACCACGGACCGGCGAGCTCGGGACGCGCGCGCCGCCTCGCGACCGACGAGATCATGTCGGCGATCCACGCCCTGTCGGGCCAGGAACTCGCCAACTCCTACAACGAGGTGCCGGCGCAGAGCCCGATCGAGCGGATCAAGCAGGTCCTCCCCCACGAGCGCCGCTGACCCCCTGTCGACCGTGAGAATTCATCTGACGGACGAGACGGCGGGTGCCACCCGAGGTTTCGTCCGTCAGATGAACTCTCAGCGCGGGAGGGTGGCGATCACGGGGCGGCCGCGAGGACCGTCGGCTCGTGGCGCACCGGAAAGTTCACCGAGTTCGCGATGAAGCACCACTCGTGCGCCTGCGCGTGGGCGGCGGTCGCGGCATCCGTCATCGACGCGTCAGCGACCGTCACGCGCGGCCTCAGCACCACCTCGCGGAAGGCGCCCCCGCCGCGACCGTCTTCGACCATGAGACCGGATGCCTCGTCCTCGTACCCGACGACCACCACACCCGCCTGCACGCACGCGTGGAGGTACGACAGCAGGTGGCACTCGCTGAGCGCGGCCACGAGCATGTCCTCGGGATTCCAGCGGGACGGATCGCCGCGGAAAGGCTTGTCGGACGACGCGAGGAGCGCCGGCTTGCCGTCGATGTCGATCGTCACCGCGCGGTCGTAGTCGCGGTACCCGGATGTGCCGCTCCCGCGATCACCGGTCCATGTCGTCCGGACGGTGTATCGATGCTCGCCCCACATGTGCACAGTCTGTCATGTGGGACCGCTCTGCCCGCGGCGGTAGGCTGGCGGGGTGCCGCAGACCTTCGCCGCAGCCGACGCCGTCGAGCTCGCCGTCGTCGAGCGCAGCGGTTTCGTCGAGTCGCGGCACGCCGGCATCGCCATCGTGCTGGCCGCCGACGGGACGATCGCGCAGAAGCTCGGAGACCCGTCCGCGCTGGTCTTGCCCCGCTCCAGTCTGAAGCCGCTGCAGGCCCTCGCATGCCTCTCGGCCGGAGCGCCGCTGGAGGGCGAGCGCCTCGGCCTCGCGACCGCGAGCCACTCGGGCACGGATCGTCACGTCGCCGTCGTGCGCGACATCCTCTCCGCTGCGCAGCTCGGCGAGGACGCCCTCGGATGCCCGACCGCGTGGCCGGGCGATACGGCGACGCGCGACGAGATGGTGCGTGAGCTGGGCCAGCCGCAGCGCATCCGCATGAACTGCTCGGGCAAGCACGCCACGATGCTGCTGACGGCCGTCGTGAACGGCTGGGACCCCGCCGGCTACCTGTCGCCCGAGCATCCGCTGCAGGCGCACATCCGCGACGTCATCGAGCGCCTCGTCGGCGAGAAGGTGTCGGCGACCGCGATCGACGGCTGCGGCGCACCCGTGTACGCGGTGACCCTTTTCGGTCTCGCGCGCGCCGTCCACCGCGTCGGCAACTCGTCCACGTCGTCGCCGTTCGCGCTCCATCGCAGCGCGGGCGCCATGGTGGAGGCCGTGCGGGCGAACCCGTGGACCATCGACGGCCCCGGCCGTCCCGACACGATCGCCATCGAGCAGCTCGGCGTGTTCGCCAAGGGCGGGGCCGAGGGCGTCATGGTCATGGTCGCACCCGACGGCACGACGGTCGCACTGAAGATGCTCGACGGCAGCGGGCGCGCCGCGACCGCGGTCGCGCTGCGACTGCTCGAGCGGCACGGCGCCCTCGCATCCGCGGACGTCGACACTGCGATGTCGAGGCTTCCTCTCGCCGTGACAGGCGGCGGGCAGGATGTCGGGGCCATCCGCCCCGCTTTCTAGAGGCGCTCCCACCAGGAGCCCGAGCGCTCCAACGGCGGAGCGGAAAGGATCACGCGATGAGGATCGGTGTCCCCACCGAGGTCAAGAACAACGAGTACCGGGTCGCCCTGACGCCCGCGGGCGTGCACGACCTGGTGGCGGCGGGCCACGAGGTCATCGTGCAGCGCGGCGCCGGCGAGGGATCGTCGATGCCGGATGCCGAGTACGAGGCCGCCGGCGCGGTGCTGCTCGACGACCCGGCCGAGGTCTGGGCCCGGGCGGAGCTCCTGCTCAAGGTCAAGGAGCCTGTCGCGAGCGAGTACGGGTACTTCCGCGACGACCTCGTACTGTTCACGTACCTCCACCTCGCCGCGGATCGGCCGCTCACCGACCGGCTGATCGCCGACGGAGTGACCGCGATCGCATACGAGACCGTGCAGCTCGCCGGCGGCGGCCTGCCCCTGCTCGCGCCGATGAGTGAGGTCGCGGGCCGCTTGGCTCCGATGGTGGGAGCGTCCACGCTCATGCGGTCCGCGGGCGGTCTGGGACTGCTGATGTCGGGCGTGCCCGGCACGCGCCCCGCGGCCGTGACCGTGATCGGGGGCGGGGTCGCGGGCGCGAACTCGGCGTACATCGCCGCGGGCATGGGGGCGGACGTGACGATCTTCGACACGAACATCCAGCGTCTCCGCTTCCTCGACGACCACTTCCAGGGCCGGGTCCGGACCGCCGCGTCCAACCCACTCGACCTCGACCGCGCGGTGGTCTCATCGGATCTCGTCATCGGCTCGGTGCTGATCCCCGGTGCGAAGGCGCCGAAGCTGGTCACCAACGACATGGTGACGCGCATGCGACCCGGCTCCGTGCTCGTCGACATCGCCGTCGACCAGGGCGGGTGCTTCGAGGACACGCACCCGACGACACACGCGGACCCGACGTTCACGGTCCACGGCAGCATCTTCTACTGCGTCGCCAACATGCCGGGCGCCGTGCCCAACACGTCGACGTCGGCGCTGACGAACGCGACGGTGCCCTACATCCGTCAGATCGCCCGACACGGCTGGAAGGACGCGCTGCGCGCCGACGCCGCTCTCGCCGCGGGGCTCAACATCGTCGGCGGAAGCGTCGTCAACGCGGGCGTCGCGACGGCACACGGGCTCGCGCTCGCCCCGCCCGAGGCGGCCCTGGCCTGACGGCATCGCGGCCTCACCCGGACGCTGAGGAGTCCTCGGTGCGCGCTGCCTCGCGTGCACTCGACTCCCGCACGCAGGCTCACGCGCCGCTGCGGTCGGCGCCCGGGCGGGTCG
>NZ_RRYE01000124.1 GCF_004010105.1 Microbacterium sp. CPCC 204701 | reverse complement strand
CATCCGTGAATTGCTCGAACAGCACGCGCAGGCCGCGACCGGCCCGTCCGAGCTGGCCGGCGACGGCCACGACATCACCCGCCCGCGCACCCGAACGCAGCACGGGTGCGCGGCCGGCGAGGGCGCCGAGCGCCGTCACGGCGAGGGTGAGGGTATCCGAGACGGTGAGGTCGCCGCCTTCGACGACGCATCCCGGGGCGAGCTCGTCGCACGCGGCCCGCAGGCCGTCGGCGATCGCGGTCACGAACGACATGCGCGTGCGGTCGGGCATCGCGAGCGCCACCAGAAGCGCGGTGGGCGTCGCGCCCATCGCCGCGATGTCGGCGAGATTGACCGCCGCTGCCTTATAGCCGAGGTCGAACCCCGTCGACCACGCCAGCCGGAAGTCCGGGCCGTGCACGAGGGTGTCGACCGTCGCCACCACGCGCCCGTCCGCCGCCGCGAGGACGGCGGCGTCGTCGCCGGGACCCACGGGCGCCGCCGACTCACCGAGCCGCTCGAGGATGCGCCGAAGGATCTCGCCTTCGCTCAGCTCTCCGACGGTCCGGTCGGCATGCTCGTCCACCACGCGTCCACGCTACCGTCGAGCGGGCGACGAGCCGCGCCGGGTTAGCCTGGAACGGTGCGCCTCCTCCCCTCCGCCACCGTCGCCGCCCTCACGCTCGTCGCGTCGGCGGCGCTCGCGGGATGCTCGGCGACCGTCGATATGGAGCCGGCCGAGGACGCGAACGACCCGGCGTGCGCCGAGGTCACGGTGCGCCTCCCCGACTTCATCGCCGACCAGCCGCGGCGGTGGACCGACGCGCAGGCGTCCGGTGCGTGGGGCGATCCCTCGGCGATCCTTCTTCGGTGCGGCGTCGCGCCGCCAGGACCGACCGAGGCGAAGTGCATCACCCTCGGTGGCGTCGACTGGGTCGTCGACGAGAGCCTTGCGCCGAACTACCTCGTGACGACGTACGGCCGCGTGCCGGCGATCGAGGTCTTCATCGACAACGAGGTCGTGTCGCCCAACGACGCGCTCACGGAACTCGGCGAACGAGTCGTCGGCGTCGCTACCGCGGCCGAGCGCGCGTGCACGCTCACCGAGACGCTGCTGCCCGACAGCTGACGCGGACTAGGCCTGCGTGCGATCCAGCGCCGTGTCGACGAGCTCGGTGATGAGCTCGCCGTAGCTCATGCCCGACGCGATCCAGCACTTCGGGAACATTGAGATCGGCGTGAACCCGGGCATCGTGTTGAGCTCGTTGACGTAGAGCCCGCCGCCCGTGAGGAAGAAGTCCACGCGCGCGAGACCTCGACCGTCGACGGCTTCGAACGCACGGATGCCGAGATCCTGGATCGCCGCGATGTCGGCGTCGTCGAGGTCGGCTGGGCATACCACCTCGGCGCCGTCGCCTCCGAGGTACTTGCCCTCGAAGTCGTAGAACTCGCGCGTCGTCAGCACGATCTCGCCCGGGAGCGACGCTCGGGCACCGGCCCCGGCGCGTCCTTCGAGGATCGCGACCTCGACCTCGCGGCCGACGATCGCCGACTCGATGAGCACCTTGTCGTCCTCGGCGAATGCGAGAGCGAGCGCCGCATCGAGCTCGGAGGCGTCGTGGACCTTCGACACGCCGACGCTGGACCCCGCGCGCGCCGGCTTGACGAACGTGGGCTCACCCAGGGCGGCGGCATCCGCTCGCACTCCCTCCGGGTCGCGCTCCCAGCGTGCGCGGGTCACCGTGACCCACGGCGCCACCGGCACGCCGGCCGCCTCGAGCACGATCTTCATGAAGTGCTTGTCCATGCACAGCGCCGAGTCGAGCACGCCGCCGCCGGCGTACGGGATGCCGAGCGTGTCGAAGAAGCCCTGGACCGTGCCGTCCTCGCCGTGCACGCCGTGCAGGATCGGCAGCACGACATCGAGCTCGCCGAGGTCCTCGATCGAGCCGTCTGCGCGCCTCGCACGCAGGGTGCGGTCCGAGCCGCCCTCGGGCCACAGCACGCGCGTGCCGTTGTCGACCACCTCGGGGAGGTGCTCGGCGTCCAGGGCGAACTTGCCGGGATCATCGTCCTCGAGGACGAACACGCCCTCGCGCGTGATCCCGACCGGGATCACGCGGTAGCGGTCACGATCGATCGCCCGAAGCACCCCGCCCGCCGTTGCGGAACTGATCGAGTGCTCGCTGGATCGACCGCCAAAGAGCACCGCCACCGCCGGCTTGTCCATTCTGAGTCCTCTCGCCCTTCGGGGTGTCATCGTCAGTCGTCAGGTGCGGGGCGATGTCCTTCGGGTTCATCGTCCCGTCCAGCACCATCTTCACCTGCTCGACGATCGGCATCTCGACTCCGACCTCGCGCGCGAGCTGGAGGATCGGCGCGACCGATGCCAGGCCCTCGGCGGTCTGGTTCATCTGCTTCACGACGTCGTCGAAGCGGTAGCCCTGACCGAGCAGGCGGCCCGCCGTGTTGTTGCGGCTGAGCGGCGACTGGCACGTCGCGATGAGGTCGCCGAGGCCCGCGAGGCCGTGCAGCGTCTCGGGCTGTGCGCCGAAGGCCACCGCGAAGTCGGTCATCTCGACGAGTCCGCGCGTGATGATCGACGCCTTGGTGTTCTCGCCGTAGCCCACCCCGTCGACGATGCCGATCGCGACCGCGATGAGGTTCTTGAGCACGCCGCCGAACTCGGTGCCGATGACGTCGGTGTTCACGAATGTGCGGAAGTACCGGTTGCGCGCCCGACGGGCCACCGCATCCGCGGTCTCCTGGCTCGTCGACGAGATGACGGCCGCGGTCGGCTGTTCGCGTGCGATCTCGAGCGCGAGGTTGGGTCCCGACGCGACGGCGATGCGGGAGGGGTCGCAGTGCAGCTCCTGCTCGATCACCTGGCTCATGCGCAAGCCGGTGCGTCGCTCGACGCCCTTCATGAGCGACACGATGGGCGCGTCGGTGCGGGCGATCAGCGGGCGGATGGCCTTGAGGTTCTGGCGCACCGCCTGACTGGGGATGGACAGATAGATCTGCTCGGCACCGTCGAGGGTCTCCGACAGGTGGTGCGTCGCGTGCATGCCGCGCGGCAGGTTGATCCCCGGGAGGTACTCGCTGTTGCGCTTGGCCTCCTGGATCTCGCTCGCGAGCTCCGGGCGGCGCGCCCACATCGTCACGTGGGCGCCGCCGTCGGCGAGGATCTTGCCGAACGTCGTGCCCCAGCTTCCTGCTCCGATCACCGCGACCCGCGGGCGGGCGGCATCCTGCCTACGACTCAAGGCGACCCGTCTCCTTCTGGCCGTGATCGGCGGGATTCCAGCGTTCGGCGGGAGCCGGCTCGTCGCGCAGCTGCGACAGCAGCCCGGCGATGTCGGCCATGACCTTGTCGGTCGCGGCAGCGAGGTTCGACGTCTGCCCCTCGTTCTGGAAGGCCGACAGGTCCACCGGCTCGCCGAACAGCACCGTCACGCGACGACGCAGCGGCCACAGGCGCAGCTTGCCGTAGCGCGGCATGACCTGTTGCACGCCCCACTGCGCCATCGGGATCACGGGGATGCCGGCGGCCATCGCCAGCCGGACGGCACCGGTCTTGCCGCGCATGGGCCAGAGATCGGGCTCGCGCGTGAGGCTTCCCTCGGGGTACACGATCACGCCGCGACCGAGGCGTACGAGCGTCTCGGAGGTCTCGAGCGTCTGGCGCGCCGAGGACGCGGATGACGATCGCGCCACCGGGACCATGCCCGTGCTGCGGAGGATCCATCCGAGCACGGGGACGCGGAACAGGCTCTCCTTGGCCATGAACCGCGGCGCACGGCCCGCCTTCCACACCGCGAGTGCGACCGCGAGCGGGTCGGCCTCGGAGTAGTGGTTCGGGGCGAGCACGTACGCGCCTTCGCGCGGCAGCTTCTCGGCTCCCTGGATCTCGAGTTTGAACAGCAGTGCGATGAGCGGAGCGGCGATGCCCGCGAGCGGCCAGAACGCGCTCGGCCTGGTCTTCTCCCGGGAAGCCCGCGGCATCGGCGACGAGGGACTCACCGGGTCACCCGATGACGTCGAAATCGGCGCCGAGGGTGTCGAGCTTGGTCAGGAACTTCTCGTACCCCCGGCGGATGATCCCGATGTTGCGGACGACCGACTCGCCCTCGGCCGCGAGAGCGGCGATCACGTAGCTGTAGCCGCCGCGCAGGTCCGGCACGACGACGTCGGCGCCGTGCATCGGCGTGGGGCCGTTGATGACCGCGGCCTGCTCGAGCGCGCGGCGCGCGACACGGCGGTCGGGCGCGTCGATGCCGTGCGGATGCACGACGATGTCGGCGCCCATCTGATTCAGCGCCTGGGTGAAGCCGAGGCGGTTCTCGTACACCGTCTCGTGCACCACGGACTGACCCTCGGCCTGGGTCAGCGCGACGATGAGCGGCTGCTGCCAGTCGGTCATGAATCCCGGGTGGACGTCGGTCTCGACGGTCACCGGCTTCAATGCCCCGCCGCGGCGGAACTGGATGCCGTCCTCACGCACGTCGAACCAGCCGCCCACCTTGCGGAAGACGTTGAGGAACGTCAGCATCTCCTGCTGGCGTGCCCCGCCGACGAAGATGTCGCCGTCGGTCGCGAGCGCTGCGCACGCCCACGACGCGGCCTCGTTGCGGTCGAAGATCGCCCGGTGGTCGTAGCCGGTGAGCGTTTCGACGCCCTCGATGAGGATGACGCGGTTGGGCTCGTACGAGATGATCGCGCCCATCTTCTGCAGCACCGCGATGAGATCCATGATCTCGGGCTCGATCGCGGCGCCGCGCAGCTCGGTGGTGCCCTTCGCGCGCACGGCGGTGAGAAGCACCTGCTCGGTGGCCCCGACGCTCGGGTAGGGCAACTCGATGTTCGCGCCGTGCAGTCCGTTGGGCGCCGTGATGCGGATGCCCTCGTAGCTCTTGTCGACCACGGCGCCGAACGCGCGCAGCGCGTCCATGTGGAAGTTGATCGGCCGGTCGCCGATGCGGCATCCGCCGAGGTCCGGGATGAGGGCCTCGCCGAGGAGGTGGAGCAGCGGACCGCAGAACAGGATCGGGATGCGGGATGCCCCTGCGTGGGCGTCGATCTCTTCGAAGTGCGCCGCGACCGCGCCGCTGGGGTCGAGGTGGAGCGTGCCCTCCTCTTCGCCGTCCTCGACGGTCACGCCGTGGACTTCGAGGAGCGATCGGACGACCTGGACGTCGCTGATGTCGGGGACGCCGCGCAACGTGCTCGACGTCTCGCCGAGGAGGGCGGCGACCATCGCCTTGGTGACGAGGTTCTTCGCCCCCTTGACCTCGACGCGGCCGGTCAGGGGGCGTCCGCCCCGGATCGCGAGGATCTCTCCAGCCACTTCCTTCTCTCCCGGCTGCGGGGTCGCGGGCTCACCCGCGGCGACGTTCAGAAGCGACTTCATCCGGTTGTCCTCACTTGGTTCATCGAGGGGCTTGCGGGGGACGGGCGCCATGGTGGGGCGCCCGACCCGACTCACGGAACAGGGAGCGTCCGCGGCCGCCACGCCTCGCGGCGCGCCTCGAACTGCGCGATCTTGTCTGCTTCGCGCATCGTCAGCCCGATGTCGTCGAGCCCTTCGAGAAGCCGCCACCTAGTGTAATCGTCGATGTCGAAAGCGACCGTGAGCGCGCCGACGGTCGCCGTGCGGGCCTGGAGGTCGACCGTCATCGAGACGCCGGGCTCGGCCTCGAGGGCCGCCCAGATCGCTTCGACGTCGGACTCCGAGACCACCCCGGTCACGAGCCCCTGCTTGCCCGCATTCCCGCGGAAGATGTCGGCGAACTTGGCGCTCAGCACGACCGCGAATCCGAAGTCGCGCAGCGCCCAGACCGCGTGCTCGCGGCTCGAGCCGGTCCCGAAGTCGGGGCCGGCGACGAGGATGCTGGCCCCGGCGTACGTGGGTTGGTTCAGGACGAAGTCCGGATCCTGGCGCCAGCTGGCGAACAGTGCGTCTTCGAAGCCGGTCTTGGTCACGCGCTTGAGGTAGACGGCCGGGATGATCTGGTCGGTGTCGACGGCGGAGCGCTTCAGCGGTGCGGCGATGCCGGTGTGGGTCGTGAACTTCTCCATGTCAGGCCTCCGCTCCAGCCGGTTCCGAAGCCGATGCCGGTTTCTCAGCCGCAACCGCTCCCTGAGCTTGTCGAAGGGCCGGCAGATCGCCGGGGCTTGCGAGTCGGCCCATCACGGCCGTCGCTGCCGCCACGAGGGGCGAGACGAGGTGCGTGCGCCCGCCCTTCCCCTGGCGTCCCTCGAAGTTTCGGTTGCTGGTGGAGGCACAGCGCTCCCCCGGCGAGAGCTGGTCGGGGTTCATTCCGAGGCACATCGAGCAGCCGGCGAAGCGCCACTGCGCACCGAACTCGGTGAAGACCTTGTCGAGCCCCTCGGCCTCGGCCTCGAGGCGCACGCGTGCGGATCCGGGCACGACCATGACGCGGACGCCGTCCGCCTTCTTGCGGCCCGAGATGACCGAAGCGAACGCGCGCAGGTCCTCGATGCGGCTGTTGGTGCACGACCCCATGAAGACGGCGTCGACGGCCACCTCCTTCAGCGGCGTGCCCGGCGCGAGATCCATGTACTCGAGCGCGCGCTCGGCGGCAGCCCGCTCGTTCGCGTCGGCGAAGTCCTCGGGTGACGGGACGACGTCGCTCAGCGACACGCCCTGCCCGGGGTTCGTGCCCCAGGTCACGAACGGCTCCAGCTCGTTCGCATCGAGGAACACCTCGGCGTCGTACACGGCGCCCTCGTCGCTGGGGAGCGTCCGCCAGTACGCGACGGCGTCGTCCCAGTCCGTGCCCTCCGGCGCGTGCGGGCGGCCGTGGAGGTAGGCGAACGTGGTCTCGTCGGGAGCGACCATTCCCGCGCGTGCGCCCGCTTCGATCGACATGTTGCAGATCGTCATGCGGCCCTCCATCGAGAGCGACCGGATCGCGCTCCCGCGGAACTCCAGGACGTAGCCCTGGCCGCCGTTGGTGCCGATCTTCGCGATGACGGCCAGGATGACGTCCTTCGCGGTGACGCCCGGCTCGAGCTCGCCCTCGACGGTGATCGCCATCGTCTTGAACGGCTTCAGCGGCAACGTCTGCGTCGCGAGCACATGCTCGACCTCACTCGTGCCGATGCCGAAGGCCATCGCGCCGAACGCGCCGTGGGTCGACGTATGCGAGTCGCCGCACACGACGGTGATGCCGGGCATCGTCAGACCGAGCTGCGGGCCGACGACGTGCACGATTCCCTGCTCCTTGTCGCCGAGCGAGTGCAGGCGCACACCGAACTCCTCGGCGTTGCGGCGCAGCGTTTCGATCTGCGTGCGGCTGGTGAGGTCGGCGATCGGCTTGTCGATGTCGGAAGTCGGGGTGTTGTGGTCCTCGGTGGCGATCGTCAGGTCGAGCCGCCGGACCGGTCGGCCCTCCGCGCGCAGTCCGTCGAACGCCTGCGGGCTGGTCACCTCGTGCACGAGGTGCAGGTCGATGTAGATCAGGTCGGGCTGGCCGTTCTCGCCTTTGACGACGACGTGGTCGTCCCACACCTTCTCGGCGAGCGTGCGCGGACGGTCGGGGATGCCGGCGATCGGGGATGCGTCGGTCGTGCTCATGTGCTCTGTCGTTCTCCTCGGAATAGGGGCTTCGCCCACCGGTGATCGGGCCCGCGACGAAACTCCGCGACGAGGGAGGCCTGGGAACTAGGACTCGTCGCGGCCGCTAAGGAGGAGGCGAGCGATCCGCACGGGGTTCAGGTTACCACCGGCGCGCTGGGCACCGGCCCGGCGCCGTCACGCATTGAAGCGGCGGCGGGTCGGGCCGGCGCCCGCCCCGCCGCCGGTGATCAGTCCCGATCGCGCCGTTCCGTGTCGCCGTGAGGCGGCTGTTCGACACGGGGAGGCGTG
>NZ_RRYE01000123.1 GCF_004010105.1 Microbacterium sp. CPCC 204701 | reverse complement strand
CGCAGATGCGGTTCATCGAGCAGATGCCGCTCGACGCCGGGCACACGTGGGACCGCGCGCGCATGGTGACGCAGGACGAGATCCTCGCCGCGCTCGGCCGGCGGTGGCGGCTGACTCCCGTCCCCGGCCGCGGGGGAGCGCCCGCCGCCCGCTGGACGCTCGATGACGGCCCTCACTCGGTCGGGGTCATCGCGTCGGTGACGGCGCCGTTCTGCGGCGACTGCGACCGGCTGCGGCTGACCGCAGACGGGCAGCTGCGCAACTGCCTCTTCTCGACGACCGAGTACGACCTGCTGCCGGTGCTGCGGGGTGACGCCTCGACCGATGTCGAAGCGGGCGTCGACCGGATGCTGCGGGCCTGCGTGCGCGGCAAGCTCCCAGGGCACGCCATCAACGACCCCGCGTTCCTGCAGCCGGCGCGCGGCATGAACGCGATCGGGGGCTGAGCCATGGGACGCATCACCGCGCGCAGCCCCGTCACCCGCATCTCGCTCGACGACGGCGGCCCGTCGGTGCGCCGCCGCGCCGACACGCTCGTGGTGGAGGAGCCGCTCGAGATCCGCGTCGGCGGCGAGGCGCTCACCGTCACGATGCGCACGCCCGGTCACGACATCGAGCTGGCCGCCGGATTCCTCGTGTCAGAGGGAGTGATCGCGCGGGGCGGCGACTTCCGCTCGGCGATCCACTGCGGCGGCCCGGGCACGGGGCCGGTGGGTGGCGCGACGGTGGGTCCGAGCCTCCTCGGCATCGGCGCGACCGAGAACACCTACAACGTCCTCGACGTCTCGCTCGCACCCGGCGTCGAGATGCCGCTGACCGACATCACCCGCAACTTCTACACGATGAGCTCGTGCGGCGTGTGCGGCACGGCGTCGATAGACGCGATCGAGAAGGCGTCGCGCTACGAAGTGGCGACGGATGCCGCGACCGTCGACGCGGCGCTGCTCGCGGGCCTTCCCGACGCGCTGCGCGCCGGGCAGACGGTGTTCGAGAAGACCGGCGGGCTCCATGCGGCGGCGCTGTTCGACGCGGCGACCGGGGAGCTGCTGGTGCTGCGCGAAGACGTCGGGCGGCACAACGCCGTCGACAAGGTCGTCGGGTGGGCGCTGCTCGAAGACCGGCTGCCGCTGACCGGCACGGTGCTCCAGGTATCGGGCCGCGCGAGCTTCGAACTGGTGCAGAAGGCCGTGATGGCCGGAATCCCGATCCTGTCGGCGGTGTCGGCGCCGTCGTCGCTCGCCGTGGAACTGGCCGCGGCATCCGGCCTCACCCTCGCGGGGTTCGTGCGGGGCAGCTCGCTCAACGTCTACTCGCGCACCGACCGGGTGCTGGTGGGCGCCGAGGTCGTGGATCAGAACACGTAGAGGTGCCCGAGGACGATCGTCGCGACGAAGAAGAGGAAGATCGCGACGACACCAGAACGCGACATAGCCGCCGGTGGTCGCCTCCGAGAGGCGTCCCGCGAACAGATGCTGTGTGGCCGGGCGGGTCGCGAACCGCAACGCGGCGAGGCTGCCGTTTCAGCCCGGGAGCACGGCCGTCCGATCGCGGGAGCGACGAGCGTCAGCCGCACGCGTGGGCGGCGTAGGGCGCCTGCGTCTCGGACGTCACCGGCTGCCCGTCGATCGTGGCGGTCGCGGTCACGGCGACCGTGCCGCTCTCGATGCTCGCCAGGCGCGTCGCGAACGCGTGCGACGAGGCTTGGCCCGACTGCAGCGCCGCCACCGTCTTGGACCCGAAGGGCGTCTGCACGTGCAGCGCCACCGCCATGTCGTCGGCGTTCGACGCCTTGACCACGAGCGTGACCTTGCCTGCGACGCAGCGCGTCGTCACCGCCACGTCGACCTCGGGACCCGTCTGCGGCAGCGCGATCTCGTGCGCAGCCACGCTCTCGAGCGTCGGCACGACCGGCATGATCAGCCTGTCGGGTCCGAACTCGAGCCTGTCGATCGTCGTCTCGCGGTGCGTGCCGTCCCCGCCTGGGATCGCGAAGCGGTGGTACGCGATGTACCAGTCGTCGGTGCCCGGCACGTTGATGATCGAGCTGTGACCGGGGCCCTTGATGCCCAGCGACAGGTCCTTCTGCAGGATCACGCCACGGTAGGTCCACGGCCCGTTCATGCTCGTCGCCGTCGCGTAGCCGACGCGGTAGTTCTCCGAACCGGTGTCGTCGATCGCGTAGGTGAGGTGGTACAGCCCCTCGCGGTAGTTGAAGAACACGCCTTCGCGGAAGTTCGTGAGGCCGCTGATCCGCTGGAACGTGCCGGCCTTCAGCGAGATCATGTCGTCGTTCAGCTCCGCCAGCACCGCACCGTTGCTGCCGTTGCCCCAGCCGAGGTACCACTTCCCCGAAACCGGATCGTGGAACGCCGCCGGGTCGATCGCCTGACCGGAGGTGATCTCCTCGTTGTTCAGGATCATCGCGTTCGGCTGCGCGACGAAGGGCCCGACGGGCGTCTCGCCGACCGCGACGCCGATCGTCTTGCGGTTGAGGGCGGCATTGTGGCCGCTGAAGTAGAAGTAGTACTTCCCGTCCCGCTCGATGATGGTGGGTGCCCACGCGTTGCCTGTCGCCCACGGCACATCGCCGTTCGACCCGTCGAGGGTCAGGAACGGCTCGGTCGAGCGCTCCCAGTCCACGAGGTTCTTCGAGCTCCAGACGTAGAAGTCCTTGCCGCCCCAGCCCGCGTATCCGTCGGTCGTGGCGTAGAGGTAGTACGTGTCGCCGAAGACCGCGATGTTCGGATCCGCGTAGAGTCCCGGCAGCACCGGGCTGTTCACGACCCGGGCCTCCATCGTCCACGTCGCCGTCGTGCCGTCCAGGGCAGTGAGCGTGTACGTCACCGGCTCGGTGAGATCGACCGTCGTGCCGGAGGCGGGCGAGACGGTGACGCCGTCCGCCGCCTGGAACGTCGGCGCCAGCTGAGTGAGGTCGGTGCCCTTGACGACCGGGAACACCACCGAGTGCGCGGAGCCGGAGACGATCGGCGCGACCTTCAGAGCCGAGGCATCCGTCAGCGACACGTCGATGAGCTGGTCGGTCGCGCCCGCGTTCTCGAGCACCTCGGTCGCCGACAGCGCCCGATTGTACACCCGCACGTTGTCGAACCAGCCCTGGAAGTACCCGTCGGCCGAGTAGAACGACTTGCCGAGATAGCCGGCGAGGTTCGACCCGAGGTCGTCCACGGTCGCCGCGAGGGCGGCGTTCTCGCCGAGCTTGACGCCGTCGGAGTACACCGTCATCTTGCTGCCGTCGAAGACGATGTCGACGCGGTGCCACTGCCCCGACGCGACGCTGCCCGTGACCGCCGCCTCGTTCTGCCACGAGCTCTGCGTGATGGCGCTGCGCACGTCGCCGCCGCGCAGCCGCAGGAAGTAGTACCTGTTCGTGTCGGCGCCGAAGGCGAAGGTGAAGAAGTTGCCGCTGGTCCTCTCGGACTTCACGTCCATCGAGACGGTCATCGTGCTTCGGCCGTCGAAGAACCCGGTCGGGAACGACGCGAACCCGTTCGCCGCGCCGTCCAGGCGCAGCGCCTTGCCTTGCGCCTGGTCGGTCGCGACCGCCGCGGTGCCGCTCGCGGTGAGGTCGGCGTCGCCGGCCGAGTCGGCGAGCGTGCCGTCGTCGAACGTGTACTCGGCGATGGGCGCCTGCTGCGGCTCCTCAGGCTCTTCGCCGCCGTCGCCGTACGCGGCGAGCAGGCGCTCCTCCTCGGAGGCCGACAGCCGCAGTACCGAGCCGTGCCGGAAGCGCTGGTCGAACGAGTACTGATCGGCGCCCGCTCCGACGCTCAGCGGAGTGAACTGCAGGCCGGCGAGCGTGTCGGCGGTGTGGGCGTAGTAGCCGCTCTGATCGCCCATGGCCGCCCAGCGGCCGTCCGGCAGCTCGTAGACGGTGAGGCCCTCCATCGAGGCGCGAAGGCCGTGAGCGGATGCCTCCCCGCGGTCGATCTCTCGCGTCCACGGTCCGTCGAGGCTCGGCGCGGTGTCGACGACGGTGTGCCAGTCCGACGTCGAGAACCGGTAGTACGTGTCGCCCTCCTTCGCGATGGTCGAGTCGATGATGTTCGGACCGGTCTGACCGTCGCCCTTCTCGTTGAGCGAGGTCCAGATCTCGGGCTCGGTGAAGGTGACGAAGTCGCGGGTCTTGGTGAGGTACATCCGCAGCGCCCAGTCGTCGGTGCCGTTGTCGGTCCGGTCGCGCGCGGCCCAGTACACGTAGTACTCGCCGGTGGCCTCGTTGTAGGTCGCCTCGGGCGCCCACACGCAGCCGGCCTGGTCGAATCCGGCGAAGACGATCCTCTGATCGCTCCAGTTCACGAGGTCGGTCGACTCCCACACCACGATGTTCTGGCTCGCGTTGAGCTGGTCCCACCCCGAGCCGCCGGCGCCGCCGCCCTCGGCGTGCAGGTCGGTGCCGATGATCCAGTACTTGTCGCCTTCGGGTGCGCGCACCAGGTGCGGGTCGCGAACGCCGAGATCGCCGCCGAGGTTCGCGAGGATCGGCTCGTTGTCGTTGAGCTTCGACCAGTGCAGTCCGTCGTCGCTGTGGCCGAAGAAGATCTTCTCGTAGCCGCCGTGGGCGGCGAAGTGGGTCCACAGGTAGCCGGCGGTGTAGTCGCGGTCGAGGTCGGCGGGGGAGGCCTTCACCGTCACCGGGATGTCGCGCGTCGCCGTCGTGCCCGGCACGGTGGCGGTCAGGGTGACCATGGTGTCGCTGGCGCCGCGCATCACGACGCCCGCGGCTTTGCCGTCCTTCGCGGTGGTCGTGATGACGCCGGCGGGCACGGCAGACCACTCGATGGCGCTGCCGTTGACACTCCCCTCGGAGGCCAGTGTGACGTTGCCGCGGATGTCGTCGGCGCCTGGGATCGCGATGGCGTCGAGGTCCTCCTGGGCCAGCACCGCGGTGCCCGGCATCGGCAGCACCGTCGCGGAGAACGCGCGGGTCTCGGATGCCGCGCCCCGCGTCAGGGTCGCTGTCAGGGTGACATCGGCAGCGGCGGCGCCGGCGGCGGGGCGCGTCACCGTGCCGGTGGGCGACACCGCCGCGTCGTCGCTGGAGACCCACGTGATCGTCGAGCCGTTCGCCCCCTTCGCGGGGAGGGTCAGGTCGGCCGTCACGTCCGAGAGGTCGCCGAGCGAGAGCGCCGCGGCGTCGCGCTGCACGCGCACGTCGTCGGCGGGGACCAGGGCGGTGACCTCGGCGGCGGTGAGCGCGCTGTCGTAGATGCGCACATCGCGCAGACTCCCGGCGAGGCGCCGGTCGGCGTCGTAGACCGAGCGGCCGAGGTAGTTCGCCGTGGTGACGCCGCCGCCGATCGACCCGGGGGTGATCGTCACGCCGGTGTTCTCACCGACCTGGATGCCGTCGAGGTAGATCCGCGCCGTGTCCGTGGCGTCGTCGAGCGTGTAGGTGATCGTCTTCCAGACCTCGCGCTCGAGGTTCGCCCCGCTGTTCGCGGTCTGCTCAGTGGTCCAGGTGCCCGTGGCGATCGACGTCTTGTAGGAGTTGCCCGTCGAGTACAGGTAGCCGTTCCCGACGCCGGACGCGTCCGTGTTGCCGAAGCCGTAGATGAAGTACGGGGTGGCCTGCGCTGCGCGCACCAGCACCTCGGCGCTCACGGTGATGGAGGAGAGCCCCGCGAGGAGATCGTCGGGGAGGTCGACGTAGTCGTCGGCGCCGTCGAGCCGCACACCCGCCGCTCCGGTCAGCGCCGGCGAGCCGACGTAGGTGCCGTCGCGGCCCGACCCCGAGGCGTCGACCGCGATGGTGCCGGCCGTCTCGTCGAGCGGGTAGTGGGCGACCAGCTGTGCGGCGGCGGCCGCGGGCTGTGCGGCGACGACGGCACCGCCCAGGCCCAGGGCGATCGCGGCGATTCCGGCGAGGGTGCGCCGGATCAGAGGCTGCTTCATTGCGCTTCCTTCGGGGGCCGCTTCGGTGCGGCGGGGAGGTCGGGGCTCCCGGTGATGTTAGCGCTCACTTCAATGGCCCGCAACCGTCGTGACGAAGGTGGGTCTCCCAGGTCCACGTCGGCCACCCCGCGCCCCGACGCGGCGCTGCCCGCCGGTCCTGGGGACGGGCGGGCAGCGTCAGGGCGCCTGGGATCACCGCTGTGGGGTGCGGTTCTCCGCGCTCACCATCCACGAGAGCTGCTCCACCCGCTCGAGGATGGCGTGCAGGATGTCAGCACTCGTGGGGTCTTCCTCGTCGACGGCGTCGTGCACCTCGCGGCACGTGCCGGCGACGGCGTCCAGTCTTTCGGTCATGAGGTCGATGACCTCGGTCGTCGCGATCTCGCCCTGCGGGAACTCCGGCAGGGTCGTCGTGTCGGCGACGACATCGCTGCGGCCGTCGGGCAGGGCGTGCAGTGAGCGCATGCGCTCGGCGACCGTGTCGGCGAACTCGCGAGCGGCCTCGATGATCTCGTCGAGCTGCAGGTGGGTGTCGCGGAAGTTGCGACCCACGACGTTCCAGTGCGCCTGCTTGCCCTGCAACGCGAGTTCGATGAGGTCGATCAGCACCCTCTGGAGATTCTCGCCGAGCGTCTCGGATGCCGTGAACCCCTTTTCTGCGTTCTGCTCGGGGGTGAGCTCGGCACCCGTCCCGCCGCGTGCTGCGCGCCGCTTGCCGCGGGCCGCGCCCGCTGACGCCGAACTGCTTCGCGAACTGGTCTTCTTCGCCGTCGTGGTGGCCACTTCCGCTCCTTCGATGGTTTCGACTCGACGCTAGCGAGCAGGCTCGGTCCTCGCCGGGGGATTGCCCTCCCGCGGCGGTCGTGCTAGCAGTGCCGGAGTGCAGCGATCCGTGCGCCGGAGCGGGCGCGCGTGGTGGGATGGATCGCCATGATCCCCCTCTCCGAACCGTCGACCGCCGTCGACATCGCCGCCGCCGTCCGTCGCCGCGAGGTCACGGCGCTCGCCGTGACCGAAGCGCACCTCGAGCGCATCGCGCGCGCGAACCCTCGCCTGAACGCCCTCACGGTGGCGTTCGCCGACAGGGCGAGGCGGGTCGCCGAATCGATGGACGCAGCCCTCGCGGCCGGACGCGACCCGGGTCCGCTCGCCGGCGTCCCGGTGTCGGTGAAGGAGAACATCGACCTCACCTGGTCGGCCACGACGAACGGCTGGACCGGGCTCGCTGACGCGATCCCGGAACGGGACGCGACCGTGGTGCGCCGCATCCTCGAGGCCGGCGCGATCCCCGTCGGTCGGGGCAACATGCCGGACTTCGGCATGCGCTGGGACACCGACAACGACCTGTTCGGCCGCACCCTCAATCCGTGGGACGCGGCTCGCAGCGCCGGCGGATCGAGCGGCGGCGACGCGGTGTCGGTGGTGACGGGGATGAGCGCGCTCGGTCTCGGCAACGACTTCGGCGGCTCCCTTCGCCTGCCCGCCTACGCTGCGGGCATCTGCGGCCTGCGTCCGTCGTACGGCAGAGTGCCGCGGGCGGCCGTGCAGCGGCATCCGGTGGCCCTCACGCTGCAGCAGTTCTCGGTGAACGGCCCGCTCGCGCGGACCGTCGACGACGTCGCGCTCGCTCTCGGCGTCCTGAAGGGGTGGGATGCCGACGACCCGGTGTCGCTCGACGGGGGCTCGGTGCGGTTCGGTGACGTGCCCCGCAGCGTCGGCGTCGTGCGAGATCCCGTCGGCGAGGGCGTCGCCTCCGAGGTCGCCGAAGGTGTCGACCGCGCCGCCGCGGCACTGCGCCGCGCCGGCTGGGACGTGATAGAGGTCGAGGCGCCGATGCTCGAGGAGGCGGCCGTGCTGTGGCGTCGCTTGTCGTGCACCGACATGCTGATCTCGCTCGATCCGGCCGAGCTCGGGCAGCCGCTCGGCCGGTCGGCGACGGCGTTCCTGCGCGACAGCACGGCCGCCGCCCGGCCGTACGAGTCGGCCCGCGAATACGCCGGGGCGTGGGCGCGCCGCGCCG
>NZ_RRYE01000122.1 GCF_004010105.1 Microbacterium sp. CPCC 204701 | reverse complement strand
CGCCGCCCCGCGCGACCACCCGGCCCCGCCGCCCCGCGCGACCACCCGGCCCCGCCGCCCCACGCGAAAGCAGGACATCTGGCGGACACAGGATGTTCTGGCGCCGATAACTCCTGCTTTCGTCAGATGTCCTGATCTCAGAGAAGCGCGGCCCGGATCAGCGGACCCGTTGCCGATGAGCACCCTGCGCGATGGCCGTCAGAATCGTCTCGACCACGTACGGCCAGTCGAACAGCACCTGGTGGTAGTCGAATCGGAGCACGACGTAGCCGCGAGCGACGAGCCGCGAGTCGGCCTCGATGTCGCGCCGTCGATCGGCCGCACTGCTGTGGTGAGCGAAGCCGTCGATCTGAGTCACGAGCGACGTGCCGATGAGACCGTCGACCGGGCGGCCGTCGATCCACACCTGCTGCCGCACGGTCACTCCGATGCCACGCAGGCCGTCGACGAAGGACGTCTCGAGCCCCGAATCCGACAGTGAGGAAGCGACAGCCGCCAGTTCAGCGGCCTGAGTGCTCCGCCACGCGACGCGTTCGATCACTTCGGCGTCCACGGCGTGCTTTCGCAGCGCCGACTCCCAGACCGCCAGCGCGTCACGCCTCGTGAGGCAGTGCGCGACGTGGAACAGGACGTTCAGAACGGTATCCGCGTTGTCGTTGCGGCCTACCGGCGCCGGGCCGCGGCCCCAGTGCAGGCGCAGACTCTCGGACATCACCCGCGCGGCGGTCGAGGCGACGGCGACATGGACCCTCTCGTCCATGTGAGCTGCGGGCGTCCAGAAGCCCTGCAGCGCGGCACCGCTCACGCACGTCACCCTGCCGCTCACTGTCGCCGCGGCCCGCCGTCTGCGATCGCAATCGGGCGTGACGAGCCACGAACGCCGCACCCGGTCGATCGCGCCGGCCCGCACCGCCGCGGCGATGTCGTAGACGGTGAAACCGGCCGCGCGCGCATCGGAACTGTGTGAAACGCCTGCGCGGCTCCTCACCCAGTGTGCGAGTTCTGCTCGTCGCAGCTTTGGACGGGTCTCAGAAGCGTTCGACATGCCGACGATTCTTCGGACCCGCGTGAGCCACCCGCACTCGATGCCGCGCATCTGTGCACAGGCGTGCCGTCTCACTCCGTGTGGAGGAGTGGGTTGCCGCGGCATCCCCTTCCCTCCAGCGGCGAAAGCAGGACATCTGACGGAGGCAGGAGGTTCTTACGCAGAAACATCCTGCCCTCGCCAGATGTCCTGTTTTGACAGAGTGGAGGGCGGCGGCGCCGCAGCGACCGGTAGCGTCAGGCGTCGGCGAGGCCGAGGACGTCCAGCACCCACGCGAGCTCGAACGCGCGCTCGCGCCAGGCGTTGTAGCGACCCGAGACGCCGCCGTGGCCGGCGACCATCTCGCACTTCAGGAGCGCGTCGGCGCCGACCTCGCGCAGGCGCGCGACCCACTTCGCCGGCTCGACGTACAGCACGCGGGTGTCGTTGAGCGACGTGACGGCGAGGATGCGGGGGTACGAGGCATCCGTCCGCACGTTCTCGTACGGGGAGTACGACTTCATGTAGGCGTACACGTCGGGGTTGTGCAGCGGATCGCCCCACTCGTCCCACTCGATGACGGTCAGCGGGAGCGACGGGTCGAGGATCGTCGTGAGGGCGTCGACGAACGGCACGTCGGCGAGGATGCCGGCGAACAGCTCGGGCGCGAGGTTCGCGACCGCGCCCATGAGCAGACCGCCGGCGGACCCGCCCTCCGCCACCAGACGATCCGCCGTGGTGAAGCCGTCGTCGATGAGGTGCAGCGCGCAGTCGACGAAGTCGGTGAACGTGTTGCGCTTGTTCAGCAGCTTGCCGTCCTCGTACCACTGCCGACCCATCTCGCCGCCGCCTCGCACGTGCGCGACGGCGAAGACGACGCCGCGGTCGAGCTCCGACAGGCGCGGCACCGAGAATCCCGGCTCGATCGAGTGCTCGTACGAGCCGTAGCCGTACAGGTGCAGCGGGCGGGCCGCGACTCCCGCGTCGCCGAACGAGCGCTTCCACACGAGCGAGATCGGGATGCGGGCACCGTCCTGCGCCGTCGCCCACACGCGCGCCTGCGCGTAGTCCCCGGGCTCGTAGCCGCCGAGCACCGGCTGCCGCTTGCGCAGGTGCAGCTCGCGAGTCGCGACGTCGAGGTCGTACACGGTGCCGGGCGTCACGAACGAGCCGTAGCCCAGCCGCAGCAGCGGGGGAGCCCACTCGGGGTTGCCGCCCGTGCCGACCGAGTACAGCGGCTCGCCGAATTCGATCTCGCTCACGCCGCCGGTCGCGTAGTCGAGCAGGCCGAGGCGCGCGAGGCCGCTGCGGCGGTAGCCGACGACGCCCCAGTCGCGGAAGGTCGACACGCCCAGCAGCCGCTCGCCGGGACGATGCGGGATCACGACCTCGCGCGCGCCGGAGGGGTCGGATGCCGAGACCCGCACCAGCTCGAAATCCAGGGCTCCGTCGTTGTGGAGGATGAACAGCACGTCCTCGCCGTCGACCACCGCGTGCTCGGAGTCGTACTCGACGCCCTCGGCGCGCGGCCACACGACGCGCGGCTCGCCACGGAGGTCGGAGGCATCCAGCAGCCACTCCTCCGACGTGATCGACGAGCCGAGACCGATCACGAGGTAGTGGTCGCTGCGGGTGAAGCCGGCACCCACCCAGAACTTCTCGTCGGGTTCGTGGAACAGCTTCGCGTCGTCGTCGACGGGCGTGCCGAGCTCGTGCAGCCATACGGTGTCGGGGCGCCACGCGTCGTCGACCGTCGTGTAGACGATGAAGCGCCCGTCGGGCGAGAAGGTCGCGCCGGCGAAGGTGCCGGGGATCTCGTCGGCGAGCTGCACATCGGTGACGAGGTCGCGCACGCGGACGGTGTAGCGCTCGTCGCCGGCGGTGTCGACGCCGTAGAGCATGAGAGTGCCGTCGTTCGAGACCTCGAAGCTTCCGAGCGAGAAGAACTCGTGGCCCTCGGCCTCGATGTTGCTGTCGAGGAGGATCTGCTCACCGGGCACCGGGGCGTCGGGTGAGAGCTCGGGGGGCGTCCAGTCGTCGGGAGAGGCGAGCGGCGCGCGGCACTGGATGCCGTACTGCTTGCCCTCGACGGTGCGGCCGTAGTACCACCAGTCGCCGCGGCGAGTCGGCACCGAGAGGTCTGTCTCGAGGATGCGGCCCTTGATCTCGTCGAAGATGCGCTCGCGCAGCCCCTCGAGGTGCGCGGTGCGCTGCCCGGTGTAGGCGTTCTCGGCTTCGAGGTGCGCGATCACCGCAGCCTCGTCCTTCGCGCGGAACCATTCGTAGCGGTCCTCGACGTCGTCGCCGTGGTGCGAACGGATCACCGGACGGGTGTCGGCGACGGGGGCGGGCGAAGGCGCGGATGTGTCGTGGGCAGTCACGCCCTCCACGGTAGTCGCCCGCCGCTCACGCGCGGCCGTGTGCGCGTCCGCGCGGGAGTTGACCGCCGGAGGCGCCGTTGTAGGATTCTTGCTGGCCGGTTGCCGGTTCCTGAACACCAAGTGAACTCTTCGTTCGTCACGCCGATCCCGTCGGCACCCACACCCACCCCCCTTCACGGAAAGCGACCGGTGGAAACCGCAACCCTGATCATCGTGCTGGTCATCGTGCTGGCCCTGTTCTTCGACTTCACGAACGGCTTCCACGACACGGCGAACGCGATGGCGACGCCCATCGCGACCGGTGCGCTGAAGCCCAGGACCGCCGTGCTGCTGGCGGCCATCCTCAACCTCGCCGGCGCGTTCCTGTCGACGGAGGTGGCCAAGACCATCTCGGGCGGCATCATCCGAGAGGACGAGATCTCGGCATCCGTGTTCCCCGCCGTCATCTTCGCCGGACTCATCGGCGCGATCACCTGGAACATGCTGACGTGGCTGCTGGGACTGCCCTCGTCGTCGTCGCACGCGCTGTTCGGCGGTCTCATCGGCGCCACGATCGTCGGCGTCGGGTTCGTGGCGATCGACTTCGGCGTCGTGATGTCGAAGGTGATCCTGCCGGCGGTGATCGCGCCGCTGACGGCGGGCATCATCGCCTTCACGGTGACGAAGCTGGCGTACGCGCTGACGCGACGCTACGACACCAAGCCCGACGGGCGCGACGGCTTCCGGTTCGGCCAGATCTTCACGTCCTCGCTCGTCGCCCTCGCGCACGGCACGAACGACGCGCAGAAGACGATGGGCGTCATCACGCTGGCCCTGATCACCGCGGGCTGGCAGTCCTCGGACGACGCCGACCCCCAGACCTGGGTGATCGTCGCGTGCGCCGTCACGATCGCGCTCGGCACCTACATGGGCGGGTGGCGCATCATCCGCACGCTCGGCAAGGGCCTCACCGACGTCAAGCCGGCGCAGGGCTTCGCGGCCGAGAGCTCTACGGCCGCGACGATCCTGGCCTCCAGCGCCCTCGGCTTCGCGCTGTCGACGACCCAGGTGGCATCGGGCTCGGTCATCGGGTCCGGTCTCGGCCGCCGCGGCTCGCAGGTGCGCTGGCGCACGGCCGGTCGCATCACGATCGGCTGGCTCCTGACCTTGCCCGCGGCGGGAGCGGTGGGTGCCCTCGCTGCGCTGATCGTGGTGTGGCTGGGCTTCTGGGGCATCGTCATCGACGCGGTGCTGGCGGTCGTGATCGTCCTGAGCCTGTTCCTGCGCTCGCGCCGCAACGCCGTCACCGCGGCGAACGCGATGAGCGAGGTCGCCGAGTCCGGCCGCGCGGTGAAGGTCAAGCGCAACCCGCTGCCCACGCGTCGCCAGGGTGCGGTGGCACGGGAGGAGGTGCGCCGCCGCGGCACCGACGAGGCGGCCGTGAAGAAGGCGGCCAAGGCTGCCAAGGCCGGGAAGGGTGCCGACGGCACGGATCGAACGCCCGCCGCGCCGAAGGAGGGAGGCGAGCGATGATCGCCATCGACTGGCTTGCGTTCGTGCAGGTCTTCCTCGCCGCGCTGATCGCCGCCGTGGTGGTCGTCGGCTTCTACGCCCTCGGGCTGCGCCTGCTGGTGCGCGCCGGCCGGCCGCCCGTCGTCGCCCCGGTCGAGTTCACCGACGCCATCACCGTCATCTCCGAGAAGGACGCTCGCCGCGCCGAGAAGGCGGCGGCGAAGGCGGCCAAGCGCAACCCTCTCACCGTGACCCAGAAGCGCATCGCGCTGATCGGCGCGTACACGTGCTTCGCCGTGTGCGCGGCGGCGGTGGCGGGGGGCATCCTGCTGATCGTCTTCAATCACTGATCCAGATCGGCGGCGACGCCGACGGTCCCACGCCCCTCCAGGCGCCGTCCCACTGCCTTTCCACTTGCCGCTGGCGCATCGAGCGGAACCCTCGGCGGCGGGGCCGGCCCCGGCACGGGGTCGCCGCCACCGCCTAGGCTGTGCGCATGACGACGGCACCCGTGCAGTTCGGTCAGTACGCACCCGCGCGGCGCACGCTCCTGCATGTGAGCGACACGCACCTGCTGGCGGGCAACCCGCCGCTGGGCGGGCGCTTCGACACAGCGGCGAATCTCGCCCGGACGCTGGAGGCGGCCGAGGCCACCGGCATCCGTCCGGACGCGATCGTGTTCACCGGCGATCTCACCGATCTCGGCGAGGCGGACGCCTACGCGGCGCTGCGCGACGCCGTCGAGCCGGTGGCCGAGCGGCTCGGGGCGCCGGTCGTGTGGGTCGCCGGCAACCACGACGAGCGCACCGCGATGCGGCGCGTGCTGTTCGGCCTCGAGCCGACCGACGACCCGGTGACCGGCGTGTGGGACCTCGACGGGCTGCGCCTCATCGCGCTCGACTCGAGCGTGCCGGGCTGGCACCACGGCGACCTCGACGCGGGGCAGCGGGAGTGGCTGCGCCGGGAGCTCGAGACGCCCGCGCCGCTCGGGACGATCCTCGCGCTCCACCATCCGCCGCTGCCCTCGCACGTGCCGCTGTTCGACATCCTCGAGCTCCGCGACCAGGGGCGGCTCGCCGAGATCATCGCGGGCTCCGACGTCCGGGCGATCCTGGCCGGTCACCTGCACTACTCGACGAGCGGGACCTTCGCGGGCGTGCCCGTGAGCGTCGCGGCGGCGACCTGCTACACGATGAACCTCGCGCGTCCCGCCGTGGACGTCAACGGCATGGACGCCGGGCAGGCGTTCCACCTCGTGCACGTCTACGACGACACCATCACGCACGCGGTCGTGCCGGTCGTCGACGCACCGACGAGCGACGTGTTCTCGGCCGCGTGGGTCGAACGGATGTCGCGGCTCACTCCCGAGCAGCGGCTCGAGGAGTTCTCGCGCAAGAGGCACTGACCGCCCGCCCCGGTGTATGAACGCGGCCTGCCCGTGTACGCGATGTACAGCGATCCGGAACCGGTGCGCGAGTAGTGTCGGAGTCATCCCCGCACCGCTGTGAACGACCCACGAGGACTGCACACATGGCTCTGGACGCAATGACGCGAACCCGCACCGAGACCGACTCCCTGGGATCCCTCGAGATCCCCGCCGACGCGTACTGGGGCATCCACACCGCCCGCGCGCTCGAGAACTTCCCGATCTCGAAGCGGCCCATCTCGGTCTACAAGGACCTGGTGAAGGCGCTGGCGATGGTCAAGCAGGCGTCTGCCCGCGCGAACAAAGACATCGGGGTCCTCGACGCCGCCAAGGCCGACCTGATCGACCGCGCCGCGCAGCTCGTGATCGACGGGAGGTTCCACGATCAGTTCGTGGTCGGGGTCATCCAGGGCGGCGCCGGCACGTCGACGAACATGAACGCGAACGAGGTCATCACCAACATCGCGCTCGAGCTCGCCGGGCGTGAGAAGGGCGACTACGCGTTCCTCTCGCCGATCGACGACACCAATCGCAGCCAGTCCACCAACGACGTCTATCCGACGGCGATCAAGGTGGGGCTGGGCCTGGACCTCCAGACCCTGCTCGAGGAGCTCGACCTGCTGCGCCGCGCGTTCCTCGCGAAGGCGGTGGAGTTCCACGACGTGCTCAAGGTGGGCCGCACGCAGCTGCAGGACGCCGTGCCGATGACCCTCGGCCAGGAGTTCAACGGCTTCGCCACGACCCTCGGCGAGGATTACCACCGCCTCAAAGAGAACGCGTACCTGCTGTACGAGATCAACATGGGCGCGACGGCGATCGGCACCGGCATCACGACGCATCCCGGCTACGGTCAGGCGGTGCTCGGCCATCTGCGCGAGGTCTCGGGGCTCGATCTCGACCTCGCCACCGACCTGGTGGAGTCCACGAGCGACACCGGCGCGTTCATGTCGTTCTCATCGTCCCTGAAGCGCAACGCGATCAAGCTCTCGAAGATCTGCAACGATCTGCGCCTGCTCTCGTCGGGACCGCAGGCGGGCCTCGGCGAGATCAACCTGCCGCCCCGCCAGGCCGGGTCGAGCATCATGCCGGGCAAGGTCAACCCGGTGATCCCCGAGGTCGTGAACCAGGTGGCGTTCGCCGTCGCCGGCGCCGACCTCACGGTCACGATGGCGGTCGAGGGCGGCCAGCTGCAGCTCAACGCGTTCGAGCCCGTGATCGCACACTCGATCTTCCAGTCGATCACCTGGATGCGCCGCGGGATGCACACGCTGCGCGTCAACTGCGTCGAAGGGATCACGGCCAACCGCGAGCGGCTGGGTGCGCTGGTCGGCTCGTCGGTGGGCGTCATCACCGCGCTGACGCCGTTCATCGGCTACGCGGCGGCGGCTGCGCTCGCCAAGACGGCGCTGCTGACCGGTCGCAATGTCGCCGACCTCGTGGTCGAGGCCGACCTGATGTCGCGCGAAGAGGTCACCAAGCAGCTCTCGCCGGCCCGGCTGTCGGGCCTCGAGACGGTCACGGCGGCCATCCCCGTCGTGGAGGCGGGGGACATCCTCGGTGACGATCCCACCGGCGGGTGAACGCCGGATGCCGCGCACGGCGTGGATGATTGCCCTCGGCGGCTGCGTGCCACTACGGTCATGTGAGCCC
>NZ_RRYE01000121.1 GCF_004010105.1 Microbacterium sp. CPCC 204701 | reverse complement strand
CATCCGCCGACGACCGCTGGCCGTCGCGCGCCGCGCGCTTGCGCTGCGCGTTCGCACCCTGGCTGGAGCCGCCGCCGCGCACCGGAGCCTGCACGGGCTCGGGCTTGACGTAGGGGGCGACCTCGCCCACGAGGTCGGAGACCTCGCGCGACGACGGGGTCACCGCGACCGGGGTGACCTTGATGGCCGCCTTGCGCAGCAGCTGCGCGACGTCCTTCTCCTGGCCGGGCGTCACGAGGGTCACGACGGCGCCCTCGGCGCCCGCGCGTGCTGTGCGGCCCGAGCGGTGCAGGTACGCCTTGTGCTCGGTGGGCGGATCGACGTGGATGACGAGCTCGACGTCGTCGACGTGCACGCCGCGCGCCGCGACATCCGTCGCCACGAGCACCCTCGCCGAACCCGACGAGAACGCCGCGAGGTTGCGGTCGCGCTGCGGCTGCGACAGGTTGCCGTGGAGATCGACGGAGGGGATGCCCTCCGAGGTGAGCTGCTTGGCGAGCTTCTTCGCGTGGTGCTTGGTGCGCATGAACAGGATGCGGCGGCCCTTGCCCGAGGCGAGCGTCTTGACGACGTCCTTCTTGGTCTCGGCGTTCATCGTGAAGACGTGGTGGGTCATCGCGGCGACGGGCGAGTTCGCCTCGTCGACGGAGTGGAGCACCTCGTTCTGGAGGAAGCGGTTCACCAGCTTGTCGACGCCGTTGTCGAGCGTCGCGCTGAACAGCAGCCGCTGCCCTCCGGACGGCGTCGCGTTCAGGATGCGCGTGACACCGGGGAGGAAGCCGAGGTCGGCCATGTGGTCGGCCTCGTCGATGACGGTGATCTCGATCGCGTCGAGGTGGACGTAGCTCTGCTTCATCAGGTCTTCGAGGCGGCCGGGGCACGCCACGATGATGTCGACGCCGGCGTTCAGCGCCTGTACCTGTCGGTTCTGGTTGACGCCGCCGAAGATCGTGGTGGTGGTGAGACCGTAGGCCGTGGCGAGCGGTGCGAGCACCGCGTCGATCTGGGTTGCGAGCTCGCGCGTCGGGGCGAGCACGAGGCCGAGCGGACGACCCTTGCGACGCGTTCCGCCGGCGAGTGCGCCACCGAGGCGCGCGGCCATCGGGATGGAGAAGGCCAGGGTCTTGCCCGAGCCGGTCTTGCCGCGGCCGAGCACGTCGCGGCCGGCGAGCGTGTCGGGGAGCGTGTCGATCTGGATCGGGAACGCGGTGGTCTTGCCGTCGGCGGCGAGTGCGTCGACGAGGGGCTGAGGCACGCCGAGCGCGCCGAAAGTGGTTTCAGTCATGAGGATTCTCTGGACACGTCGGTGCCCTGTCGGTGGCCGGGGCGGATTTCGCCCTCGGGTCGCCGTACGAAAGTCGTCACCGGCATCGTCCTGCGGGGCAGGTCGGCGGCGGGAGGGGAAGCGTTCTACGACGCGAGAAGCGCACGAAGCGCTGCAAGGTCTCCCACCCTATCAGTGCTCGCCTGGGCGTTCGCACGCCTGGCTCAGGAGGCAGCGGACTGCTCGTAGCGGGCGTCGGCGGCCGCGGCGTCGACGAGGACAGGGGCCGCGAAGCGGTCGGTCACGGCCACGAGCGCTCGCGCGATCCCCGGCTCGGACGCCGAATGCCCGGCATCCGGGACCATCTCGAAGGAGGCCTCGGGCCACGCCCGGTGCAGATCCCACGCGGTCATGGGCGGCGTGCACACGTCGTAGCGGCCCTGCACGATGGCCGCCGGGAGGTGCCGGATGCGGTCGACCCCGGCGATGAGCTGGCCCTCGTCGAACCAGCCGCCGTGCAGGAAGTAGTGGTTCTCGATGCGCGCGAACGCCGCGGCCGCGCGCGGCTCGGTCATCGCGGCGATGAGTTCGGCATCGGGCACGAGCGTGAGGGTCGACGCCTCCCACCGCGACCACGCGATGCCCGCCGGCAGGTGGACGGCGGGGTCGGGGTCGCTCAGCCGACGGTGGTAGGCCTCGATCATCTGCGAGCGCTCGAGAATCGGGATCGGCGCGATGAAGTCCTCCCACAGGTCGGGGGCGACGGATGCCGCGCCGCCCTCGTAGAACCACTCCAGCTCGTGTCGGCGCAGGGTGAAGACGCCGCGCAGCACGAGTTCGGTCACGGCCCGCGGGTGCGCCTGCGCGTAGGCGAGTGCGAGGGCGCTGCCCCACGACCCGCCGAAGACCTGCCACCGGGCGATGCCCAGGTTCTTGCGCAGCAGCTCGATGTCGGCGACCAGATGCCACGTGGTGTTGTGGCGCAGGTCGGCGTGCGGCTCGCTCGCATGAGGCGTGGAGCGCCCGCAGCCGCGCTGGTCGAGCAGCACGATGCGGTAGCGCTCGGGGTCGAAGAAGCGCCGGTGCCACGGCGCCGTCCCGGCGCCGGGTCCGCCGTGGAGGAAGACCACGGGCTTGCCGTGGGGATTTCCGCTCTGCTCCCAGTACACCCGGTTGCCCTCGCCCACGATGAGCTCGCCCGTCTCGTAGGGCTCGATCGGCGGATAGAGGATGGCCTCGAGCTGCTCGTTCACAGGTCTCTCCCCGAGACTGCGAACGTGTCGCACTCCGAGAGGCCGTTCTGGTAGCCCGCCTGGAACCATCCCTGCCGCTGCTCGCTCGATCCGTGGGTCCACGACTCGGGATTGACCACGCCGCCGGACTGCTGCTGGATGTGGTCGTCGCCGACCGTTCCCGCGGCGTGGAGCGCGTCGGCGATCTGCTGCGGCGTGACCGGGTCGAAGTAGGGCACGCCGTTCTCGTCGCGCTGCTCGGGCAATGACCCCACCCAGGCGCCCGCGAAGCAGTCGGCCTGCAGCTCCATGCGCACGCCGTTGCTGTCGGGTCCGGTGCCGTTGCTCGGGTGCTGCTCCATGATGCCGGTGATGTACTGCACGTGGTGGCCGTACTCATGGGCCAGCACGTAGAGCTGCGCGAGCTCGCCGGCCGACGCTCCGAACCGCTCGCGCATCAGCGCGAAGAACGTGGGGTCGACGTAGACGGTCTCTTCGGGCGGGCAGTAGAACGGTCCCGTCCGGTTCGAGGCGGTGCCGCACTGCGTCGGCGTCTGCCCGTCCACGACGATGAGTTCGGGGGCGCGGTAGCCCTGCACCTGACCCACCCAGTACTCGTCGAGCACCCCGCTGCCCGCGGCGAGCCGGCAGTCGTCACGCGTGTTCGCGTCGGCCCCGGTCTCGCACTGCTCGATCTCGGACTCCGCGCCGCCGCCCGGCTGGGGCACGCTCGGGACGAGCCCAGAGATGTCGGTGCCGGTGAAGAGCTGGAAGAGGATGACGGCGAGCGCGCCGATCCCCGCGATCCCGCCTCCCGCGACCGCGGCTCCTGCCCCCCTACGCCGAGCTCGGTTCCCCCCGACGTTGGCGTTCGGATTGAACGTCATGGGTTCACGGTACCGCGCAAGCCCGCACACGCGCGGAACCGGCCCCGAATCAGGGGAATATGCTCGTGGCATGGCGAGCGCACCCACGACCGTGACCGTTACCGGGGCCGGCGGTCAGATCGGCTACGCGCTGCTGTTCCGCATCGCTGCAGGCGACATGCTGGGCGGCAGCCGGCCGGTGCGGCTGCGGCTGCTCGAGATCCCGCAGGGCGTCCGCGCGGCAGAAGGGGCGGCCCTCGAGCTGCAGGACTGCGCCTTCCCGCTGCTGCATGACATCGAGATCACCGACGACCCCCTGACCGCCTTCAACGGCGCGAACATCGCGCTCCTGGTCGGGGCGCGGCCCCGCGGCCCTGGCATGGAGCGCGCCGATCTGCTCGCCGCCAACGCGGGGATCTTCGGGCCCCAGGGCGCCGCGATCGGCGCGGTCGCCGCGGACGACGTGCGGGTGGTCGTGGTCGGCAACCCGGCCAACACGAACGCGCTCATCGCCGCGGCATCCGCTGCTCCGCACGTCCCGGCCGACCGCTTCACCGCACTCACGCGGCTCGATCACAATCGCGCGGTGGGTCAACTCGCCGAGCTGCTCGAGGTGCCGCCCGGCGAGATCGCCGATGTCATCATCTGGGGCAACCACTCGGCGACGCAGTTCCCCGACGTCTCGCACGCCGGGCTCGCTGACGGGCGATCCGTGCTCGAGGCCCTCACCGAGCGCCTGGGCGGGGCCGACGCCGCGACGGCCTGGCTCGACGACGTCTTCATCCCCCGCGTCGCGAAGCGGGGCGCCGAGATCATCGAGGCGCGCGGCTCGTCGTCGGTCGCCTCGGCGGCCAACGCGGCGATCGAGCATGTGCGGGATGAGCAGCTGGGCACCCACCGCGGCTGGACTTCGGCCGCGGTGGTCTCACGCGGCGAGTACGGCGTGCCGGAGGGCTTGGTGTGCTCGGTGCCGGTCGTCTCGCGCGGCGACGGCGAGGGCTACCGCGTCATCGACGGTCTCGGGTTCGACGCCCGCGGGCGCGCCCGGTTCGAGGCATCCGTCGCCGAGCTCGTCGCGGAGCGCGACGCCGTGCGCGCGCTCGGGATGCTGTAGGGCCCGGCGTGGAAGCGCTCCTCGTCGCCATCACCGCGATCGTCGTGATCGCGCTGGCGACGGCGGTCGCGCCGAAGCTCGGCATCGCAGGGCCGCTGGTGCTGGTGCTGATCGGCGGCGCCGTGAGCCTCCTGCCGTTCGTCGAGGTGCCCGAGATCGACCCCGAGTGGATTCTCGTCGGCGTCCTTCCACCGCTGCTGTACTCGGCCGCGGTCGCGCTGCCGGCGATCGAGTTCCGGCGCGACTTCGGACCCATCGCGGGCCTGTCGTTCGTGCTCGTGATCGTGAGCTCGGTCGTGCTCGGGCTGTTCTTCATGGCCGTGATCCCCGGCATCCATCCCGCCATCGCGGTGGCGCTCGGCGCGATCCTGAGCCCGACGGATGCCGTCGCCACCTCCATCGTGAAGCGACTCGGGGTCTCGCGGCGCGTGGTCACGATGCTCGAAGGCGAGAGTCTCCTCAACGACGCGACGGCCCTCGTGCTGCTGCGGACGATGATCGCGTCGGCCGCCGTCGCGACCTCCGTCGCAGGCGACGCGAGCGTCGGCGTCGGCTTCCTGCCCGCGTTCGCGTGGGGTGTCGTCGTCGCGGTCGTCGTCGGTGCGCTGGTGGGCTACCTCAACCTGCGGCTGCGCGCACTCATCCGCCACTCGGCGGCCAACACCGCGATCGGGTTCGTCGTGCCGTTCGTCGCCTACATCCCGACCGAGGAGCTCGGCGGCTCGGGCCTCGTCGCGGCGGTCGTGGCGGGCATCGTCACCGGCCAGGGCGCGGCGCGGTGGTTCACGCCCGAGCAGCGCCTTGCCGACGAGCACAACTGGCGCACGATCGAGCTCGTGCTCGAGGGCGCGGTGTTCCTCGTGATGGGGCTCGAGCTGAACGCGATCGTCGCCGAGAACATCGAGCAGCACAACGGGCTCGGAACAGGCCTCGGGATCGCGGCCGTCGCCTTCGGGATCGTGATCGCCGTGCGCGCCGCGTACGTGGCGCTGCTGGTGTGGGCGCAGAGCCGTTGCGCGCGTGGCCGGCAGCGCGCGCGGTTCGAGGCGATCGGCGAGAGGATCGACACGATCGGCTCGGGCGTGGGAACCGCCGCCCCGCCACGGAAGGGGCGCCGGCCGCGCGATGCCCCGGATGCCGACGACCCGCGCGTGCGACGCCGGCTCGACGTGATCCGGCACCGCGTCAGCCGGGCGCTCAGCGACCTCGACTATTACCAGGCCTCCCCGCTCGGCTGGAAGCACGGCGTCATCATCGTGTGGGCGGGCATGCGCGGCGTCGTGACGCTCGCCGCGGCGCAGACGCTCCCCCGCGAAGACACCGCCGACCGCGCGCTTCTCGTCTTCATCGCGTTCGCCGTCGCGGTCGGCAGCCTCATGCTGCAGGGCTTCACCCTCCCCTGGGTCGTGCGCCTGCTGCGGCTCGAGCGGCCCGGCGACAACGCGCTCGACCGCGCCGAGCAGTCGGCGCTGGACGAAGACCTGCGGGATGCCGCGGCCTCAGCCCTTGCGCAGGCCGCCCTGCGCCGCCGCGACGGCACGCCGTTCTCCGATGAGGTGCTGCGGCGCGCCGACGCGAAGGTCCTCCAGCCGCCCGACGACGAGACCGGTGCACTGATGCGCGACGTGCTCGAGCTGCGGCTTGCGATCATCGGTGCGATGCGCGCGCGGCTCAACGACCTGGGCTCGGGCGGCGGCTACAGCACACCCGCGCTGCGGCACGCCCTGGCCGAGCTCGACGCCGACCAGCTGAGCCTCGAGCTCCGGCTCGACGACGGCTACTGACGCGGTCGGGCGCGCGGGCCGGATGAGGGACAATGGTGCAGAGCAAGGGGACGCCATGAGCGAGATCACACGGACGGATGCGGCATCCGCGCACGCGTCCGGCGGCGCCGAGACCGCCCCGCTGCACCTGCCTCATGCCGCCGCGGAGTGCCCGAAGTGCTTCACCGAGCTGCAGGCCGACGGCACATGGTGGCTGGCACGGCCCGCCGGTTCGCGCCTGGTGGGACTGGTGATCGCCCGCGACGACATGCCGTCGGTGGTCGACCAGCGCAACGACCTGACCCGGTTCGGAGTGCCGATCGAAGGCTTCCGCCACCCCGCGCCCGAGACGCTGGAGTCGTGGGAGGAACGGCTGGTTCGGTTGTTCGGCACGCTGAAACGCGGGGATGTGCTGGTCGTGGCGAACGTCCATGCCCTGGGCCGCGACATCGACGAGGAGACGCGCACCGTCGCCGAGCTCCACCGCCGTGGTGTCGTGGTCAAGGTCGTCAGCCATGGCGGTCGCCACCTCTACGACGCCGGGCGCTGATCTGCGACCGGCTCGATGGCCGCGGTCAGTCCGCCGCCGCGCTTGCGGCGTTGCCCCGCAGCTCCTCGTCGAGCAGCGGAAGATCCTCGCGTGTGACCAGGCGCGCCGCGATCGCATGTTCGACCAGACGCACCCGGCGGTTCGTGGCATAGGAGCGCACGCCCCCGCGAAGCCCGGGCACGCCGATGCGGTCGAGCTTGTCGCACACGTTGTCGAGCTTGCGGTTGAAGCGGGTGAGCGTCCAGCCGATGCGCTCGGCCGCCTGCGCCGACGTCGGAAGCTCGCTCATGCCGGTGCCCTCGCGCTTGAGCACGGGCTCGGCGAGAGCCAGGATCATGACGCGCTGGCTGGGGGTGAGCGGCACGTCGCCGATCGTGCTCAGGCCGTCGTCGTCGGAGACCGGCTGCGACTCGCGGAACGGCGGTGCCGAGGAGTGGATCGTGAGTTCGTACGTCGTCGGCCCTGCGCTGAAGATCACCGACGTCGCAGCGAAGACGAGGGGGAGCCGCGCGCCCGGCGCGAGCCACGCCTGCACGCGCCCGCCGGTGTCGGTCACCGTCGCGGTGAGCCGGCTCCCGACGTTCGACAGCAGCCACAGCCCGTCGTGGTTCTCGATCGTGAGGAAGTTGCGGTGCAGGAACAGGTTGTCGTCGATGGCCAGGTCGCCCTCGCGCCCGACAGTGAAGACCCGCTCCGGCGCGAGCTCGAACCGCTCCCCGGCGAAGTCGACCGTCAGCCCGCTCGCATCCCCGGTCACGGGACGCACCTCGTCACGGGCTGGGAGGCGCGACCGTTCTCGCGGACCAGCAGCACCTCGACGCAGGTGGTCCCTGACGGATCCGCCGGCACGGTGTACTCAGTGCTGTCGATCGACTCGGGCTCGCCGCTGGCTCCGGTGCGATCGACGACGGCGACGATGTAGCGGTCGCCGTCCGCGGGCTCGGGGTTGGTCCACGAGAAGCGCACGCCGTCGGCCACGGCGGTTCCGGCGAGTCCCTCGGGCGCCGGCACGACCGCGCTGATGGGGTCCTGCGGGCGGGCTCCGGTCTCGGACGGCGCGGGCTCGGCCGCGCCTCCCGACAGAATGCCAGGCAGCGACACCCCGACGATGAGAGCGGCCACGACCACGAGTCCTGCCGCGAGGCCGATCCACAGTCCCGCACGGGGGCGCCGGCGCGCGGGCGCGGCGGC
>NZ_RRYE01000120.1 GCF_004010105.1 Microbacterium sp. CPCC 204701 | reverse complement strand
CCAGGAACTCCTGGTGCGCGTCGTCCTGACGGCGGCTGAGGGATGCCTCGAACTCGAGCGCGCGCACGCGCAGCTCGCGCACCGCCTCCTCGGCCTCGGACCGGTCCCGCGCGGTCTCGCGCGCCACCATCGAGCGCAGCGCCGCCGCACCCTTCTCGGCCTCGGACCGGATCGCCGCCGCCTCGCGCTCCGCCTGCGACACCTTCTCGGCGGCGTGGGCCGCCTCGCGCTCGATGCGCGCCTGGTGCGCCGTCAGCTCGGTGTCGACGCGCAGGCGCACCTGCTGAGCCTCGTGCTGGGCCTGCGAGATGACGGCCTCGGCCTCGGCCTGCGCCGACCGCCGGCGGTTGTCGACCTCTTCGCGCGCGGCCTCGAGCAGACGGTCGCCCTGCACAGTCGCGTTGCGGATGAGAACGCTCGCCTGGTCCTCCGCGACGCGCAGGATCTCTTCGAACTGCGGGCGGCTCGCCGACTCGGTCGACGCGCCGAGAAGCTCCTCGCTGAGTGCCTGGACCTGCTGCTCGGCGTGAGCGGTCTTGGCGGCCGCCGCGGCCAGCTCTGCTCGCAGGCGGTCGAGTTCGTCGACCTCCTGCGTGCGCGAGGCCGCGAACTGCTCCTCGAGCTGCTCGATCTCGCTGCGGTGACGGGTCTCGAGCTCGGCGAGCCGTGAGCGCAACTGCTCGACCTCACCGCCGCCCTTCGTCTTGGCGGCCTCGAGCTCGGCTTCGAGACGCTCCGCCTTCGCGCGGCTCTGGGCCACCGCCGCGCCCGCGCGACGCTGATGCTGCTTGAGCTGGCTGAGCTCGTCGCTCGCGGCGCGGATGCGCGCGTTGAGCCCTGCGATCGCGGCATCGACCTCGTCCTTGTCGTAGCCGCGGAACGCCGTCGCGAACGCCGCACCGAAAGACGTGGTCGCCGTGTCGCCGATCAGGCTGTCGAACGGGTGGGGATCGGGGGTGCCGTCGGTCGGTGCGCCGTTGTCGGACATGTGCGTCTCCGCTCTCTGAGAGGTGGGGGATCCGCGAGCGCGGGCGAAAGGCGCCATGCCGCGCTTCACGCCGAGGGCGGGGCCGACGGTGCTGACCGCGGAAGGCATCGGCCTTGACGACACCGGGGGGGAGTGCGTCGCAGGATGTCTGCGCTTCAGGATTGGTCGAAGGATACCTCGCCTGCCTATGTCTCGGAAACGCCGTGAAACGAGGGGCGATTCGCCTCACTCGCCGCCGAGCCAGCGGCGGTACGCGTCGAACGACGACGGGCGCCCGAGGAAGGCCTCGACCATGTCCTTGGCGTCGCGCGACCCGCCCCGCTCGAGCACTTCGACGCGGTAGTGACGTGCGGCCTGCGGATCCATGAGCCCGTTCGAGAAGCCGCTCAGCAGATCGCGTGCGATGACGAGGCTCCATTGGTACGTGTAGTAGCACGCGCCATAACCGGTGAGGTGGCCGAATCCCGCGTAGGGGTGGAGGCCGGGCAGCGGCTGGACCGGGCTCGTCGAGGCGTACAGCCGCTCGGTCTCGGCCTGCAGGTCGGCGGGCCGGTCGACGTGCAGGTGGTACGAGACGCTGGCGTGGCCGAGCTGCCGGCGCACCTCGAGGGCGCGCCCGAACGCGTCGGCCGTGCGCATGCGCGCGACGAGGTCGGGCGGAATGGGCGCGCCGTCGGCGTCGGCGGTGAACGATGCCAGCACCTCGGGGTCCCACGCCCACTCCTCGAGGAGCTGGCTCGGCGCCTCGACGAAGTCCCACTCGGCCTGCACGCCCGAGAAGCGGGCGAACCTCTGCCGGCCGCCCAGGATCTCGTGCACGAGATGCCCGAACTCGTGGAAGAACGTCACGACCTCGTCGTGCTCGAGCAGCCCGCGCGAGAAGTTGCACAGAAGCGCGGCCTCGGGGAGAACGCGGCCGGGCACCCCCGGCGCGAGCGGGAAGCACGCCGCGTGACTGAACTTGCCGTCGCGCGGGTGCAGGTCGAGATGGATGCGGCCGATGCGGAGGCCGTCGCGCATCACGTCGTACGACCGCACGTCGTCGTGCCACGTCGGCACGTCGACCGGCACGTAGTCGACGTCGAGGAGGCGCCCGGTGACGTCGAGCACGCCTGCGACCACGCGGTCGAACGGGAAGTACGAGCGCACGAGCTGCGGGTCGACGTCGTGGCGCTCCGCCTTCAGCACGCTCAGCAGATGCCAGTAGTCCGCGATCGTGACGGTGCCGGCGTCGGGCACGTCGCGCCGCAGCCGCTCCAGCAGCAGCGGGTACTCGGCCTCGGCCGCCTTGCGAGATGCGTCGTCGAGGCGAGCGAGGAACACCGGGATCTCGGGGCCACCCCCGATCATGCGGGTCTCGGCCTCGTAGTGCGCCCAGTCCGGGTAGCCGAGCCGACGGGCCCGCTCGGCCCGCACGTCGAGCAGCTCGGCGAGCACCTGCTCGTTCTCGGGCCACGCCATGTCGTTGTACGCGCTCACCAGGGCCACGCGCGTCGCGCGGTCGGTCGCATACTCGCGCACCGGCATCAGGTCGGGGTAGTCCGTCGACAGCGTCACGAGACCTCGCGCGTCTGCCGGGTGCGCGTCGATGAAGTCCTGCGGCAGCCCGGCGAGCCCGGCTGCCGGCACCGTCACCTCGCGGCGCCCCTCACGGATGTTGCGCGAGAACACCAGCGACAGCTCGGTGTCGCGATCGGCCAGCCACCGCACGCGCTCCCGCTCGGCATCCGTCAGTTCCACGCCCCCTCGCCGGAAGTCGCGCAGCAGATGCTCCAGCAGCCGCGCCTCTTCGGCGTCGAGACCGTCCGCGGGGGCGTCCGCGAACGCACGCCACAGCTCGCGATCGAGCAGCCGCGAGGCCGTGAGCGACTCGACCGCCTGCACCTGCTCCTCGGCGATCGCGCGCACCGACGCGTCGGGGTGCGCCTCGCTCATCACGTACGCCTCACTGAGGGCCTCGTGGAGCGCGATGTCGGCGTCGTTCCACAGCTCGAGGCGCTCGAGGGTGGTCAGGCCCGGCTCGGATCTCAGCCGGGCGTCGACCTCCTCGACGCGGGCCAGCCGCCCGGCGGGGCGGTCCGCGGCGAAGTCGGCCCACGCTGCGGCATCGGACGGGAACGGCAGCGGCTCGATGGTCACCGTCCGAGCCTATTGCCGCGCCGTGACATCGTGCCGAGGCATCGTACTGAGGCATCCGGATCTCCGCCGGATCGGGGAGGCGATGAACGAGCCGTATCGAGGTCAGGGCAGCGCGCCGACGCTCGCGAGCGCGAGGCGGATGAGCGTGCCGCGGCCGCCTTCCATCTCGGCCGAGAGGGCGTCGGATGCCGCTTCGGCGGGTGTCAGCCACGTCACTTCAAGAGCGTCCTGACGTGGCTCGCACGTCCCGGTGACGGGCACCACGAAGGCGAGCGACACCGCATGCTGCCGGTCGTCGTTGAACGCGCTCACCCCCGGCAGCGGGAAGTACTCGGCGACGGTGAAGGGAACCGGCTGCGGCGGCAGCATCGGGAACGCCATCGGGCCCAGGTCGTTCTCGAGGTGGCGGAACAGCGCGTCGCGCACCGTCTCGCCGTAACGGACGCGGCCCGACACGATCGTCCGGGAGATCTCGCCGACCGGGGTGGCGCGCAGCAGGATGCCGACCTCGGTGACCTGCCCCATGCCGTCGGTGCGCACCGGGATCCCCTCGACGTACAGCATGGGCAGGCGCCGGCGCGCCTCTTCGAGCTCGATGTCGCTGAGCCAGGCGGGGTTCGAGACGTTCCCGGACGGCGGGCCGAACGGCTCGTCGCCGGCCGGCTCGGGGTCGGGGGTGCGCACGGACATGCCTCCTGTATACCCCCTCGCCCCGGATTGCGCCCGCGTCAGTCTGCGCGAGTGCGGCGGCGTCAGCACGCTGACTCGCATTCGGATCGGAGGACGAGATGAACGCAGAGCCTCACGGCCGCTGACGCGCATCCAGCAGTCGTCGGCACGTTGCTCGCGGCGATCGCCGAGAACCCGCGCGGCTCCTGCGTCGACGTCCACACGCCGGCGTATCCCGGCGGCGAGTGCGAGGTCGGCTGAAATGACGACGGCGTCGGAGCCGCAGGGCAGGATGGAGGCGTGAGTGCGCACGACCCTCTCGATTCCGATGTCGTCCTGTGGTCGGCCGAGCCCGCCGAGCGAGCCGGCCGGCCGCTGCTGGTCCTGCTCCACGGCTACGGGGCCGACGAGCACGATCTGTTCGCTCTCGCGCCGCACGTTCCCGACGAGTTCGTCGTGGCGGCCGTCCGGGCGCCGCTCGCCCCGCCATTCCCGGCGCCCGGGTACTCGTGGTACGCCATCGACGGTCTCGAGAACCAAGATCCGGCGCATGTCACGGCGGCCGCGCGCCGGCTGATCGCGTGGACGGATGCCGCTGCCGGCGCTGACGGCCTGGTCGGCCTCCTCGGGTTCTCGCAGGGCGGCGCCGTCGCGCTGCAGGCGCTGCGCCTCGAGCCGCAGCGATTCCTGTTCGCGGTGAACCTCTCGGGCTACGCCACGCCCGGCGGACTGCCGCGGGATGCCGAGCTCGCCCAGCGCCGCCCGCCCGTCTTCTGGGGACGCGGGACCCACGACGACGTCATCCCGTCGTTCCTCGTCGAGCACACGACCCAGTGGCTGCCCGAGCATGCCGAGCTCAGCGGGCGTGTCTACCCGGGGCTGACCCACAGCGTGTCGGAGCAGGAGCTCGCCGACGTCGTGACCTTCCTCGACAAACAGCTGGACGGGCTCGCCGAGACCGCGGGGTGACTCAGGAGATCCCCAGTGACTCCGGCGGCGGCATCCGCTATGGTGGCTGTCGGCCTCTGTCCCCGAGGTGAGGAACTCCCTTGAAGCTGATCGACGCGACCGCGCTGTAATCGCGCTGCTCCGTCGTTCCTCGACGCATCAGCGCTCCATGATTCCGCGCTGGCGTCGATCGGCCGTTCCGGCCCGGTTCTTGAGCCCCTCGTCGGGTGTTTCCGGGTGATCGCGGCTCCGGTGTCAGCGCACGACTGACCAGGAGGCCTCATGCCCGCACACACCTTCACCCCTGCGATCGTCCTCGACCACGTCTCGTTCGCGTGGCCCGACGGCACCGTCGCACTCTCCGACCTCTCAGGTTCGTTCGGCACCGGACGCACCGGTCTCGTCGGCCGCAACGGCTCCGGCAAGTCGACGCTGCTGCGCCTCATCGCCGGCGAGCTCACGCCGTCGACGGGTCAGATCACTGCGACGACCGATGCCGCGTCCTCGCAGCGCTCCGCCGCCAGGGCCTCTCCACTTGCCGCCGACGGGTCGAGCGGAGCCTCGTGGCGCGTGGGCCCGGCCGCGTACCTTCCGCAGCGGCTCACGCTCGACGTGGACCGGCCTGTCGCCGAGCTGCTCGGCGTCGGCGCGCCGCTGCGCGCGCTGCGCGCGATCGAGTCGGGAGACCCCGATCCGCGTCACTTCGATGCGGTCGGCTCCGACTGGGACATCGAGGCCCGGGCCCATGCCGCCCTCGCCGAAGCCGGTCTCGCGCCCGACATGCTCGACCGCACCGTGGGTCAGCTCTCGGGCGGGGAGGCGGTGCTCACGGCGGTCGCCGGCATCCGTCTCCGCGCAGCGCCCATCGCTCTGCTCGACGAGCCGACCAACAACCTCGACCGCGATGCCCGGGCGCGACTGCACGACATGGTGCGCTCGTGGCGGGGCGCGCTCGTCGTGGTCAGCCACGACACGGCGGTGCTCGAGCTGATGGACGACACCGCCGAGCTGTACGACAGCGAGCTGTCGGTGTTCGGCGGCCCGTACTCGGAGTGGCGCGCATGGCTGGATGCCGAGCAGAACGCCGCGCGCGACGCCGAGCGCGCCGCGAAGCAGGCGGTGCGGCGCGAGAAGCGCCAGCGCATCGAGGCCGAGACGACGATCGCGCGCCGCGCCGCGATGGGCCGGAAGGCCCAGCTCGAGAAGCGCGTGCCGAAGATCGTCGCGGGAGGGCGGAAGATGGCGGCCCAGGTCTCGGCCGGGAAGCTCCGCGGAGAGAAGGCCGATCGCGAGGCGTCCGCCCGCGAGGCGCTGGATGCAGCCGAACGCCGCGTGCGCGACGACGACACCGTCAGGATCGACCTGCCCGATCCCGGGGTCGCCGCGGCGCGCCGCATCGCGACGATCGGCGACGGCGAGCGCTCGTGGATCATCCAGGGCCCCGAGCGGGTCGCCCTGATCGGCCCGAACGGCGCCGGCAAGACGACCCTTCTCGAGCAGCTTCTGGGCGCCCAGGGTCACACCTCCGCCTCGACGGATGCCTCGGCGCCGGTCCCTCGCGAGATCACGGGTGTCGCGGGCACGAAGCTGCGGGCGGGGCGGTGCTGCGTCACGGCCCTGCACACCGACCGGGTCGGCTACCTGCCGCAGCGCGTCGACGGGCTCGACGACGCCGCGTCGGTGCTCGAGGTCGTCGCAGCGGAGGCGCCGAACGTCGGGTCGGTCGAGCTGCGCAACCGGCTCGCGCGGTTCCTCATCCGAGGTGCCGCGGTCCAGCGCCCGGTGGCGACGCTGTCGGGCGGTGAGCGGTTCCGCGTCGCGCTCGCGCGGCTGATGCTCGCCGATCCGCCGCCGCAGCTGCTGGTGTTCGACGAGCCGACCAACAACCTCGACCTCGACACGGTCGACCAGCTGGTCGGTGCCCTCGCCGCCTACCGCGGCGCGGTGCTCATCGTGAGTCACGACGACGCGTTCCTCGAGCGCATCGGCGTGGCCCTCGTGCTCGAGCTCGACCACGCGGGCACGCTCACCGAGGCGCAGCTGTAACGCGCGGGAACGGGCCGCGGCATCCGTCTCCCACGACGACGGATGCCGCGGCCTGCGCCCGCGCCGATCCGGGGGTCAGCACCCCTGCGCCGGCGCCCTGCGCGGCGGATGATGGGATCATGAACGCACTCGTGAGACCTCAGAGAGGCAGATGGATCGCCGGCGTCTGCGCGGCGGTCGCCGCACGGTTCGGCTGGAACGTCACCCTGGTGCGCATCCTCACCGTGATCGCGGTCATCTTCTTCGGCCTGTCGCTGTGGGCCTACATCCTGCTGTGGATCGTCATCCCCTCCGAGCGCTGATCGTCAAGACCTCCCCGGTGTCGCCGGTCCCGACCAAGATGGAGGGATGAGCGACGTCCTCGAGCGGTTCGGTCCTGCGACGCAGGACTGGTTCCGCGGCGCGTTCGCCGCGCCCACGAGCGCCCAGATCGGAGCGTGGGACGCGATTTCGGCCGGAAAGCACGCGCTCGTGGTCGCTCCCACCGGCTCGGGCAAGACGCTGTCGGCGTTCCTGTGGTCGATCGACCGCCTCTTCCACGAGAAGCCGGTCACCCCTGACGGCACCGCGAAGGGCCGGCGACGCCGCGAAGACTCGACCCCCGTGACCCGCGTGCTCTACATCTCGCCGCTGAAGGCGCTGGGCGTGGACGTCGAGCGCAACCTCCGCTCGCCGCTCGTCGGCATCGGGCAGTCCGCACGACGCCTCGGCATCGCGGTGCCCGACGTCACGGTGGGCGTTCGCTCGGGCGACACCCCGTCGGGCGACCGTCGCAAGCTCGCGCAGAATCCGCCCGACATTCTCATCACGACCCCCGAATCGCTCTACCTGATGCTCACGAGCCAGGCGGGCGAGACGCTGCGCGACGTACACACGATCATCGTCGACGAGGTCCACGCGGTGGCGGCGACCAAGCGCGGCGCGCACCTCGCGGTGAGCCTCGAGCGTCTCGACGCACTGCGACGCTCGCACGCGCCCGACACCGCACCCGCGCAGCGCATCGGCCTGTCTGCCACCGTCCGCCCGATCGACGAGGTGGCCAGGTTCCTCGGCGGCGCCGAACCGGTCGAGATCGTGGCGCCTCGCGCGTCGAAGGCGTTCGACATGAGGGTCGTGGTGCCGATCGGCGACATGCTGAATCCGCCGCCCCCGCCGAGCCCGTACGCGAGCGGCGAGACGGATGCCTCAGCCCCCGCCG
>NZ_RRYE01000012.1 GCF_004010105.1 Microbacterium sp. CPCC 204701 | reverse complement strand
CACGAGTGCGCGCAGCGGTGCGGCCGACTCGGCGGCGTCGAGCGCCGCCTCGACGTCGTCGGGCGACGTCACGTCGCCGGGTGCGAACGTCCCACCGAGTTCGGCGGCGCGCTCCGCGCCCGCGGACGCGGGCAGGTCGAGAAGCACCACGTGCGCGCCCTTCGCCGCGAGCGTGCGTGCCGTGGCCAGTCCGAGTCCGGAGGCCCCTCCGGTCACGACGACCGATGTGCCGGCGACATCCATCTCATACTCCTTCGGTCGGGCGGCTCGCGTCGAGCCGTTCGATGATCGTGGCATTCGCCATACCGCCCGCCTCGCACATGAGCTGCAGGCCGTACCGTCCGCCGGTGTCTTCGAGCGCGTGCAGCATCGTCGTCATGAGGCGCGCTCCCGACGCGCCGAGCGCATGGCCGAGCGCGATCGCACCGCCGCGCGGATTGACCTTGTCGGGGTCGACGTCGAACTCGCGCAGCCACGCGAGAGGCACAGAGGCGAACGCCTCGTTGATCTCGATGTGGTCCATGTCGTCCAGCGTCAGGCCGGAGCGCTCGAGAATGCGTCGGGTGGCGGGGATCGGCGCTGTCAGCATGAGCAGCGGGTCATCACCGATGGCCGTCATGCTGTGGATCCGGGCACGGGGCGTGCAGCCGAGCTCTGCGGCGCGTTCAGCGCTCATGATGAGGAGGGCGGCAGAGGCATCCGTGATCTGCGACGAATTGCCCGCCGTGACGCCCCACTCGACGTCGGGAAAGCGCGCGGCGAGCTCGTCGGTGCGGAACACGGCGGGAAGTCCCGCAAGCCGCTCGGCCGTCGTGTCGGCCCGCACGGTGCTGTCGGCGTCGACGATTCCGTCCGGTGTCTGCACGGGAACGATCTCGCGACGGAAGTCGGACGCCGCAGCCCGCGCGTGCGAGCGGGCAGCGTACTCGTCCATCTCCGCGCGGGAGATGCGCCACCTCGCCGCGACGAGCTCGGCCGAAACGCCCTGCGAGGTGAGCCCGGGCGCATAACGGGCCGCGACGCCTTCGCCGTAGGGATCGGCGCCTGCGCGGGCGGATCCCATCGGCACGCGACTCATGGACTCGACGCCGCCGGCGATGACGATGTCGGCCTGACCCGACATGATCGCCTGCGCGGCGAAGCTCACCGCCTGCTGGCTCGACCCGCACTTGCGGTCGATGGTCGCTGCGGGCACATGCGCAGGGAAGCCGCCCGCGAGCCACGCCATGCGGCCGGGAGTCGCGGACTGTTCTCCGGACTGCGAGACGCAGCCGATGAGCACGTCGTCCACCGTTGCGGGATCCACCGGGTTGCGGTCCATGAGGTGACCCAGCGTCTGCGCGAGGAGGTCGACCGGGTGCACCGCCGACAGGGCACCGCCGACCTTGCCGCGCGCAACGGGCGTGCGCACCGCGTCGACGATGACGGCATCACGTGAGTTCGAAGGTGTCATAGGAATTGTTTATCATGATATACAGTAATTATCGCGGAATCGTTGCGCATCGATCGCTCGTCCGCTACATCTAGGATAATCAATAGCAACTACGTGAGGAGCGTGGTGTCGATGACGATCATCACGGTTGACGAACTGCAGGAGATCCGCAAACTCGCGGCCTCCGTTGCCAACGACATCTACGCACCCATCGCCGAGCATCTCGATGTGACGCGCACCCCCATCAGTGTGGAGCAGCGCCGAGAGCTCGGCGAGCTCGGCTTCCTCGGCATCGCGCATGAGGAGCAGTACGGCGGGTCGGCATCCCCCTTCTCCCACGCTCTCGCGGTCATCGAGGAGTTCGCGAAGGTGTGCCGTCCGGCCGCGTTCCAGATCTTCGAGTCCAACACCGGGCCCGCGCAGGTGATCGCCCGGCTCGGCACGCCCGAGCAGCGCGAGCGCTGGCTCCCCGACATCATCAGTGGCGCGCGCACGATGGCTGTCGCGATCAGCGAGCCCGACGCCGGCTCCGCCGCGACAGACATGAAGACGACCGCGCGACAGTCGGACTCCGGCGTGGTCGTCAACGGCACCAAGCGATGGATCTCGAACGGCGGTGAGGCAGACCTCTACCTGGTCTACGCGCGGCTGAGCGACGCGCCGGGTTCGAAGGGCATCGGAGCGGTCGTCGTCGAGAAGGGTACGCCGGGACTCAGCTTCGGCGTATCCGAGCGGCTCATGGGCTTCCGCGGAATTCCGTCCGCCGACGTCATCCTCGACGACGTGGTCGTCCCGAACGAGAACGTGGTCGTGCCCGCGGGTGACTTCAAGAAGCTCTTCGGGGTGTTCTCGGTCGAGCGTCTGGGCAATGCCACGATGAGCCTCGCGCTCGGGCAGGCGGCCCTCGACAAGAGCGTCGCGTATGCGCAGAATCGCAAGGCATTCGGCAAGGAGATCATCGAGTTCCAGACGATCCAGACGATGATCGCCGACATGCTGCTGGAAGTCGAGGCCGCGCGTCTGCTCATCGACCGAGCGGCCGCGACGGCGGACGGGGGGATTCCGAACCCGCTGTACGTGTCGCTGGCCAAGTGCACCGCCAACGAGATGGCCAAGCGCGTCACCGACCTGGCGATCCAGGTCCACGGCGGGAACGGCTACACCGAGGAGTACGGGCTCGAAAGGCTCCACCGCGACTCGCACGGCTGGGCGATCGCGGGCGGCACGCCGGCGATGCAGCGCACGCGTATCGTCTCGGAGCTTACGGGCCGTCGGTTCGACCAGCGCCGCTAGCCTGATCCCGACCCGAAAGGCGCAATCCGTGACCGAGACCCTGTTCGCGCTGGATGCCGCGCACGAACGGATCCGCGAGGCCGCGCGCACCCTCGCCGCCGAGGTCGCCCCGTTCGCAGCCGAGGCCGACGACGCGACCGAGGTGCACGTGCCGACCGCCGAAGCTCTCCGCCGCAGCGGCCTCGCGGCGTACGTCGTGCCTCGCGAGTTCGGAGGTCACGACGACACCCTCGACCCGCTCGCGCTCGCCATCATCCGCGAGCAGCTGATGGCGGTGTCGGCGCATCTCGACTCGCTGTTCGGCATGCAGGGGGTCGGAAGCTACGCGCTGAGCGTCGGGGGCAGCGATGAGCTTAGACGCGAATGGCTCCCGAAGGTGGCCCGTGCCGAGGCCATCCCGTCCATCGCCCTGACCGAGCCCGAGGTCGGGTCCGATCTGCGCGGCATCACGACCACGATCGCACAGGACGGCGACGTCCTGCGGATCTCGGGGCGGAAGGCGTTCATCACCAACGCCGGCGCCGCCGACTTCGCGTGCGTGCTCGGCAAGGAGGGTGACGGCTACTCGATGGCGCTCGTGCCGACGGACTCTCCCGGTCTTCGGGTCACGAGCGGGCCCGAACTGATCGCACCGCACATCATCGGCGAGCTGCATTTCGACGACGTCGTGGTGCCCGCCGTGAATCGCCTGGGTGAGCCGGGCAAGGCATTCGCCCTCATGCTGCAGACGCTCGCGGTCTTCCGCGTGTCGGTGGCGGGCTCGGCGGTCGGACTCGCCCAGGCCGCGCTCGATGAGGCCGTGCGGCACGCTACGAGCCGCGAGCAGTTCGGCAAGCCGCTGATGGCCCTCGGCTCTGTATCGCAGAATTTGGCGCTCAGCTGGGCCGAGATCGAAGCCGCCCGTGCGCTGACGTACCGTGCTGCGGCGCTCGCGGCATCCGACCCGCTCGCGCACATCGCCGAGACTTCGATGGCGAAGGTGATCGCCACCGAGACGTCGGCCCGCGTCGTCGACCGCGCCGTCCAGGCCATGGGCCGATTCGGCCTCATCCGCGGCAGCGTGATCGAGCGCCTCTACCGCAATGCCCGTCCGGTGCGCATCTACGAGGGGTCGACCGAGGTGCTGCTGGATTCCCTCGCCCGTCAACTCGCGAAGCGGACCACGTCATGATCATCGACGCGCACACCCACGTGTGGCCGGACGCCATCGCCGAGAAGGCACTCACGGCCAACCCCGTGCCCGGGCTCGAAGCACGCGGAGACGGAACGGTGCGGGGACTGGACGCCTCCATGGAGCTCTCAGGCGTCACCATGAGCTGCTGTCTCGGCATCGCGAACGAGGCGCGCCACGTCGACCGCGTCAACGGATTCGTCGAAGGGCTCGTATCGCCGTCGCGGTTCGGGTTCGGGACGGTGCACGTCGACCTGCCCGTCGAGGAGAACCTTGCGAGCCTCGCCCGCCACGGGATCACGGCCGTCAAGCTGCATCCCCTCTTCCAGCGGTTCGCGCTCGACGACCGGCGCCTGTGGGACATCCTCGACGCGTTCGGCAGCGAGATCGCCGTGATCACGCATGTCGGCGCCGGCGGCGGCGACGCCTTCACCAACAGCCTGTCGAGTCCCGCGATGATCGCCGCGATCGCCAGGCAGTTCCCGAACCTCCGGCTCATGGCCTGCCACTTCGGCGGCTACAAGATCCTCGACGATGCTGAGGAGATGCTCGCCGGCGCCGACATCGTCCTCGAGACATCGTGGCCGCCCTCGCTGACGACCCTCCGCCCCGAGCGCGTGCGTGCGCTCATCAAGAAGCACGGGGCGGAGCGCATCGTCTTCGGGTCGGACTGGCCGATGACCGATCCCGCCACCGAGATCGCGGCGATCCAGGGGCTTGGACTCACCGACGACGAGACGAAGCTCGTCCTGGGCAGCACGATGGCCCGCATGCTGCGACTCGACGTGTGATCCCGCCCGTCTCGCCGGGGCGGCGCAGGCGGTCGCTCACGTCCAGCTGATCGGCGCCTCGACGACCTCGGGATACTTGGCCTCGATGTACTGGGTGTACTCGCCGATGTGCTCACGCATCGCGTCCGCCGCGGCGACGGGGTCGTGCGCGGCAAGCGTCTCGTAGATGCGCGTATGGGCCTGATGCACCGCAAGGCGACGGTGCTCGGGGTACTCGATGCCGATCGACGTGCCGTCCAGGATTCCGGTGAGCGCGTCGATCATGTGGGCGAACAGCGCGTTGCCGGACGAGTGGGCGATGATGTCGTGGAACTCCTGGTTCGCGTCGGCGAACACCTCGGGATCGTCGATGTCGGCGAGCATGCGGTCGAGGTTCGCGCGCAGGGAGGACAGTTCGTCGTCGGTCATCCGTGACGCGGCGAGACGGCTCATGGCGGGCTCCAGGCTTCCGCGTGCCTCGATGATGTTGCGGTACGGAGCGTTCTCCATCTGGAGCAGCAGCGAGATCACCGTGGCAAGTCCGATGCCCGTCGGCTTCTCGACGACCGGACCGCCCCCCGGGCCCGGCTTGAGCGAGATGAGGCCCTGCAGCTCCAGATACCGCAGCGACTCTCGGAGCGTGCCGCGGCCGATCTGGTATTGCTCCAGCATCGCCTTCTCCGGTGGCAGCCGGTCGCCGGGCACGTTGCCACGGCGCTGGATGTCGGCGACGATCTGCTGTGCCACCAGCAGGGCGGTCTTCTGCGGGCGCAGGGTGGTCTGACTCATTCACGGTCTCTCTGCTGGTCCCGCCGATGACGATGGCGAGAACTGCGGCCAATGGTACGCATAGTTGCGCTGGTTTGTGCTCTTCGACGTACCGCTCAGCTGACGCGACTCGGCGCGCCCGTGACGATGCCGGCCGCGCTGAGTCTGTCGATCTCGTCGGTGCGCAGACCCAGTCGCTCCACGAGCACGTCGGCGGTGTGCTCGCCGACCTGTGCGACGCCTTCGTAGGCGGGACCAGGGTAGTCGCTCATGTGCAGCACGGGTCCCGGCATCTTGGCCGCGCCGAGCGCGGTGCCCGCAACGTCCACAAGCGTGCGCTCGAGGAAGTGGGGATCCTCGACGATGTCGCGGGAGTCGTTGACCGCGGCCGCGACGACCTCGTGCTCTTCGAGGATGGCCAAGACCTGGTCGCGTGGTCGCGCACGCACCCATGCGCGCACGACCTCCTGAAGCGACTCGTTGTTGCGCATGCGGGACTCATTAGTCGCGTAACGATCGTCGGACTTGAACTCGGGTCGACCCATGGCATCGAACAGGCGCATCGCGATCGTCTGCGCGGACGCCGCGATGGACAGCCACCCGCCGTCGGCGGCCTCATAGATGCCGCGCGGCGACGCCGCCCCCGAGCTGTTGCCCTGCCGAGTCGTGACGTAGCCCGTCGACGTGTAGTTGAGGAGCGCGTCTCCGAGGATGAACATGAGCGGCTCGTACAGAGCGACGTCGACCACGGAGCCGATCCCGGTGACACTGCGTCGATAGAGCGCCATCGCCGCGCCGAACGCGGCCGAGATTCCCGCGATCGAGTCCGCGAAGCCGAAAGGTGGCGCCGTCGGCGGTGTGTCGGGCCAGCCGTTGAGGAAGGCGAAGCCGCTGGCTGTCTCGGCGACGGTGCCGAAGCCCGGACGTTCGCGGTACGGACCCGTCTGCCCGAATCCGCTGATCCGCGCGAGGACGAGGCCGGGGTTCTCGGCCGCGAGCGAGTCGTAATCCATTCCCCACTTCTCGAGGCGGCCAGGACGGAACGACTCGATCACGACATCGGACTGGGTGATGAGCGACCGGACGAGGTTTTGACCCTCTGTCGTGCGTAGGTCGATGCCGACCGAGCGCTTCCCGGAGTTGATGCGCACGAAGCCGAGCGACAGCCCGTCCTTCTGGGGCTGCCACTGCCGTGCCATGTCACCGTGCCCGGGATCCTCCACCTTGACGACGTCGGCCCCGAAGTCGCGGAGCATTCGGCCGGCGGTCGGCGCCGCGTACATCGCCCCGAGCTCGAGGACGCGGATTCCCGCGAGGGGCGGGATGCTGGTGTCGGTCATGCTCGGTACCTCGATCTGGTGCGACGATGTTGACTGCTAATAATGATAGTAATAGATTTTGCCCACACGTGAGGAGTTTCCATGGCGAACACGTTCGACATGACCGGCAAGGTCGCGCTCGTCACGGGAGGGAGCAGAGGGCTCGGGCTGGCGATGGCCCGGGCATTCGCGACGTTCGGCGCCGACGTCGCCATCGCGAGCCGCGACGGTGCCGCCTGCGCGTCCGCCGCTGAAGAGATCGCCGCCGACTCGGGCCGCGCGACCCTCGGCCTCGGTGCGCACGTCGGCAGGTGGGATGAGCTGCCTGCTCTGGTCGACACGGTGTGGAGGCACTTCGGGCGCATCGACGTCCTCGTCAACAACGCCGGCATGTCGCCACTGTACGACTCGATCGGCTCAGTCACCGAGGCGCTCTTCGACAAGGTGATCGACGTGAACCTCAAGGGCCCGTTCCGGCTCTCGGCGCTCGTCGGCGAGCGCATGCACGCCGCAGGATCCGGGTCGATCATCAACATCTCCAGCGCTGCGTCGCTGCGGGCTCGCGCGCATAACCTGCCCTATGCGATGGCCAAGGCCGGACTCAACGCGATGACGGTCGGCCTCGCGCATACCTTCGCGCCCGTCGTGCGGGTCAACACGATCGTCGCCGGCACGTTCCTCACGGACATCTCGAAGTCCTGGGATATGGCTGCCTTCGCGCGCCGTGCCGAGACGTTCGCTGCTCGGCGAGGGGGCCAGCCCGAAGAGATCGTGGGCGCGGCCCTCTATCTCGGCAGCGACGCCTCTTCGTACACGACCGGCTCCATGCTGACCGTCGACGGCGGCCAGCCGTGACGTCTGTCACCCTCGACTCGGCGGACGGCGTCGCGACGCTGACGCTCCGCCGGCCCGACAGTCTGAACGCCTTCGACCTGGATCTCGCCGCACGTCTGCGTGCGGCGGCCGAGAGCGTCGCGCGAGCCGATGTCGATGTGCTCGTGATCGCGGGCGAAGGGCGGGCGTTCAGCGCGGGCGGTGATGTCAGGCAGATGGCGGCGTCCGGCGACGCCGCGGGGTATCTCCGCGCGCTCACCAGGGATGTGCATGCGGCGCTCGCTGCGATCCGCGAACTGCCGGTGCCGGTGATCGCACGCGTGCACGGGCCGGTCGCAGGGGGTGGACTCGGTCTCGTGCTCGCGGCCGACATCGCGGTCGCCGCAGAGTCGGCGACGTTCACGGCCGCGTACGGTGCGCTGGGTCTCTCGCCGGACTGCGGTGTGACGGCGCTCCTTCCGAAGGTCGTGGGGGCCGCGCGCGCCCGCGCGTTCCTGCTCGGCGGGCTGCGCGTGGATGCCGTCACAGCACGCGAGTGGGGGCTCGTCGCCCGCACAGCTCCTGCGGCCGCGCTCGACGACTCCGTCGCCGAGGTCGTTGAGCGTGCCCGCGGAGCGGGGCGTGAGGCCGTGGCGGCGACCAAGGCTCTGCTCGCCGACGACGACTATCGCGCGCAGCTCGATCGCGAGAGCGCGGCGATCTGCGAACTCGCCGGCGGACCCGCGGGTCCGCGTATCGATGCCTTCGCGGGTGGGGGAGCGGCCCGATGATCGCGAACGTGAACGTCCTCAAGACCTTCGTCGCGGTGATGGACTGCGGCTCGGTGGTGTCGGCAGCGAAGCTGCGGGGTTACTCCGCCGCCGCCGTGTCACGGCAGATGGGGTGGCTGCAGAAGCGACTCGGGGTGCGTCTGTTCGTTCCCGACGGGCGGTCGATCAAACCGACGCCCGAGGCCTACGAGTTCCTCGATCGCTGTCGCGGACTGGTCGAAGAGGTCCGTCGCTTCGAGTCCTATGCCAGCGGGTTCGGTGCGGACCCGATCACGTCGGGTGGCGTTCGATGAGTTCGCCCCGCCTGACCGTCGCCGAGCCACTCGCCGTGATCATCCGGGCGCTCGCCAACGAGGATCGGCTGCGACTGGTCCGCGAGATCGCGACCGAGCATGCGGTCAGCGCGTGCGAGGGGTTCACGATCGCCGAGCTTGCGACTCGAGTGGAGATCTCGCGCTTCGCGGCGTCCCGCCACCTGGGCATCCTCCGTGATGCCGGGCTCGTATGTCGTCGTCAGGTCGGCGTGAGAAGCGTCCACACTCTCGATCCGAGCGGCTTCGAGATGCTCGAGGACTGGCTCTACCCGCTCATCGACGCGCTGGAGACCCGCCGCGCCTCCGGTGCCGCGTGACCTAGAGGCCCGCCTCCTTCGAGTGGCGCAACACGCGGGGTCGGCGTCAGCATGCCGCGTGTCGCGCCACTCGAAAGGTTCGGGCGCCTTCGGCGCGAGCGTCCGGGTGGCGCAACACGCGGGGTCGGCGTGGGGATGCCGCGTGTTGTGACCCTCGAACGGGCCGGGCCTCGGCATCCGTACCGGTCTTAGGCTTGTGCACAAGGAGGCTCCATGCCCGAAGCCGTCATCGTCGACATCGTCCGCACCCCGTCCGGGCGAGGCAAGCCCGGGGGAGCGCTGAGCGGCGTGCATCCCGTCGACCTCGCCGCGGGGGTGCTCACGGGCCTCCTCGAGCGCAACGGACTCGAGTCGACGCAGATCGACGACGTGCTCATGGGGTGCGTCAGTCAGATCGGCGACCAGGCCATGAACATCGCGCGACAGTCCGTCCTCGCCGCCGGGTTCGACGAGACGGTTCCCGCCGTCACGATCGACCGGCAGTGCGGGTCGAGCCAGCAGGCCGCGCACTTCGCGGCGCAGGGCGTGATCGCGGGCGCCTACGACATCGTGATCGCCGCCGGTGTCGAGTCGATGAGCCGCGTACCGCTGGGGTCGTCGCGGCACGGCGGGTCGACCGCGCCGGGCATCCGCGCGCGCTACCCCGACGGGCTCGTGAACCAGGGTGTCTCGGCCGAGCTCATCGCGCAGCGGTGGGGCTTGGGCCGCGAGGAGCTCGATGCGTTCTCGGCCGAGTCGCACCGGCGGGCGGCGGATGCCTGGGCCGGCGGCGCGTTCGATTCGCAGGTGCTTCCCGTGCTCGCGGACGGGGCCGACGCAGTGGCGTTCGACGAGACGGTCCGGGCCGGCACGACCGTCGAGGGACTCTCCGGCCTGAACCCGGCGTTCCGCACAGACGACCTCGCGGCGCGCTTCCCCGACCTGGACTGGCGCATCACCGCGGGCAATTCCTCGCCCCTCACGGATGCGGCATCCGCAGCCCTGATCATGAGCGAGGAGAAGGCAGCCGAGCTCGGGTTGACGCCGAGGGCACGATTTCACTCGTTCGCGGTCGTCGGCGACGACCCGATCATGATGCTGACGGGACCCATCCCCGCGACCCGGCGCATCCTCGAGCGCAGCGGCCTGTCGATCGACGACCTCGACGCGTACGAGGTGAACGAGGCCTTCGCATCGGTGCCGCTGGCGTGGCTGAAGGAGCTCGACGCCGACCCGGCGAAGCTCAATCCCTGGGGCGGCGCGATCGCGCTCGGGCACGCGGTGGGCGCGTCGGGCACGCGCCTGCTCGGCACGCTCGTCGCCCACCTCGAGGCGACCGCCGGCCGCTACGGCCTCCAGACGATGTGCGAGGGCGGCGGCATGGCCAACGCCACCATCATCGAGAGACTGTAGCCCCGCGTCTCGACAGCTGCTTGCGAACGGAGATCCACTCGCCGGGCCGTGGATGGGTGAAGCCGGGGGTGAATTACGGCACGAGCCGTGCGGCCCGCGGTTAGCTGAGTATTCGTGCGGAGTGTCGCTGACGCCTCCCGCCGTTCTCTCCGGGGGGATCCGTGCCGATGAGCACCCGAATTTTCATGCCCGACGCGTCTCAGACGTCGGCGATCCGTCGACCATCACGACTCGTGGCGACCGTCCTGACCGGGCTGCTGGTGGCCTCCGGCCTCGCGCTGGGCGGCGTCGTGGCGGCGCCCCGAGCGGAGGCGGCTCCCGGCTCGGCCGCCGAGTGCAGCATCGCCAGCAACGGATCGTTCGAATCGCCGAACATCCAAGACCCGGAGAACCCCGTGCCGGGAGATGCCTACGTCGACGGCTACAACATGTTCCGCACCGGGCAGGGCACGATCAGCGGATGGGCCACGGTTGCCGGCACCATCGACCATCTCCGGTACTACAACAACGCCAGCGACGGCGACCAGAGCATCGACCTCTGGGGGACCGCTCCAGCCACGCTTCAGCAGACCTTCACGGGGCTCGTCCCCGGAACCGAGTACACCTTCTCGATCGACTACAGCGGCCTTCAGGCGTCAGCCTCTCGCGGGTCTGTGCTGCTCGATCAAGGTGGTGGATTCACCTCTCTCGCTTCGCTCTCGCCGTCGGTCAACGCCGTGGCGAACGGCACCGCCGGGGTACCCGAGACGAGGGCGTACACCGTCACCTGGGCGACGTACACGCACGCGTTCGTCGCGACGGGCACGTCGGCGACGATCCGACTGCAGAATGTGACTGCGCCGGCCGCATCCAACACCGGGCTGTTCATCGACAACTTCACCTTCACGGGCGGCGGACCGTGCCAGGACTTCGGCGATGCGCCCGACAGCTACGGCACGACGGCGGCGAGCGACGGTGCACGGCATGTCGTCTCGGATCACGACCCGAACGCCGGCAGCGCGCCGGTGATGCTCGGCGCGGCCGTCGATGTCGAGGCCGATGCTCAGCCGAACGTCGCCGCGGACGGCGACAGCGAGGACGGACTCGCTGCACCGTTCCTGATCGCTCAGGGCGCGGCGTCGAGCGTGGCCGTCTCGGTGACGAACACCTCGGGTCAGGATGTGACTCTCGCGGGCTGGGTCGACCTCGACGGCGATGGGCAGTTCGAGAGCTCCGAGCGAGCCACCGTCGCGGTGCCGGCCGACTCCGGAACGGCCGAGTACACGCTCGACTTCCCCGCCGGAACGGTGACGGTCGACACGTATGCACGCTTCCGCGTGTTCGGCACCGTCGTCTCCGATCCGCTGCCCACCGGCAACGTCCTCGGCGGCGAAGTGGAGGACTATCGCGTCACGGTGGTCGATCCCGAGCTGTCGGTCGTGAAGCACGCCGCACCCGCGGACGTGAACGTGAACGGCATCACCGATGCCGGTGACACCATCCGGTACACCTTCACCGTGAGCAACAGCGGCGACGTCCCGGTCTCCGACGTCGAGGTCAGCGATCCGAAGGTCGGCGACGTCACCTGCCCGGACAGCGTCCTCGCCCCCGGCGCGACCCAGACGTGCGTCGCCGACGCCGTGTACACGATCACCGCAGCCGATGTGACCGCGGGCGGGGTGGACAACTCGGCGACCGCCGCGGGCGTGGTGACGGGCATCGGCACGATCACATCGGCCGCGTCGACCACGCACACGCCGACGACGTCTGCTGCACCCGGACTCTCGATCGTGAAGTCCGCGTCTCCGTCGGATGCGGCGGCGTTCACCGCCGGCCAGGTGGTCACCTACACGTTCGTCGTGACGAACACCGGCAACGTGCCGGTGTCGGATGTCAGCATCGACGACTCGGAGTTCTCGGGCACCGGGGACCTGTCGCCGCTCGACTGCCCTCCGGGCGCGGACGCGGTGCCGGTCGGCGGACAGATGATCTGCACCTCGACGTACACGCTGACACAGGAGGACATCGACGCCGGCTCGGTCACGAACTCCGCCTCGGCGACCGGCACCCCGCCCGGGTCGAGCACGGTGACCTCGCCCCCGTCGGAAGTGACCATCCCCGCGGATCCGGCGCCTGCGATCCGCCTGGTCAAGTCGGCCACCCCGGCCGCGGCATCGGTGGCCGGTGACACGATCACCTACTCGTTCGCGGTGACCAACACGGGCAACGTCACGCTGTCGGCATCCGTTATCACCGAGACGGCCTTCTCGGGTACCGGAACCACTCCGGCAGCCACATGCCCGGCTGAGGCCTTCGCACCCGGCCAGACTGTGACCTGCACGGCGACGTACAGCCTCACGCAGGCTGATGTGGATGCCGGCATCGTGACCAACACGGCCACGGCCACGGCGACCGCGTCGAACGGGACCGACCCGGTCTCGAGCGCATCGTCTGCGGTGGTGTCGATCGCTCCCGACGCCGCCCTGAGCGTCGTGAAGTCCGCCTCCGTCTCCGGCACAGGCGTGGCCGGCGATGACGTGACCTACTCGTTCCTGGTGACCAACACCGGAAACGTCACGATGGACGGCATCGCCGTCGAGGAGGGCGCCTTCTCGGGGACCGGCACGCTGGGCGCCATCACTTGCCCTGACACGACCCTCGAACCGACCGAGGAGACGACCTGCACGGCGTCATACACGCTCACGCAGGCGGACGTCGACTCAGGCGAGGTGACGAACTCGGCGACGGCGACGGGCACACCCCCGGGATCGACGACGACGGTGCCGTCCGACCCGTCGACGACGACGTTCGACACCGATCGCACGGCGGCGCTCACGGTGGTCAAGTCAGCCACGCCGACGACCGTCGACGCAGCCGGCGACACCGTGGAGTACTCCTTCCTCGTCACGAACACGGGATCTGTGACGCTCGTCGATGCGAGTGTCGAAGAAGTCGCCTTCAGCGGTACCGGTGGGTCGCCATCGGTCACGTGCCCGACCGGGGCGTTCGCGCCGACCGCCTCCGTCACGTGCACCGCCTCGTACACGGCGACGCAGGCGGACATCGACGCGGGGACGATCACGAACACCGCGACGGCGACCGCGCGCCCGCCGGCGGGCGTGACGGCACCGGTATCCGATCCGTCCAGCGCGACGGTCAGCGCCACGCAGGCACCCGGTCTGACGGTGGCGAAGACGGCGGACACGTCGAGCATCACCGCGGCCGGTCAGGAAGTGACGTACTCGTTCCTGGTGGTGAACAGCGGAAACGTCACGATGTCGGACATAGCCATCGACGAGACATCCTTCTCGGGCACGGGAACAGTGCCTTCGGCGGTGTGCCCGCAGCCCAGCCTGGCACCCGGAGCCGAGATGACCTGCACCCTCACCTACGCGGTGACCCAGGCCGACGTGGACGCCGGAGCACTGACGAACACCGCCACGGCGACGGGCACCCCGCCAGGCTCCACAGTCGCGGTACCGTCCGGGCCCTCGACCAGCACCGTCACGGTCGATCAGCAGCCGGGCCTGACCGTGGTCAAGTCGGCCAGTCCGGCCGCTCCGGCGGGCTTCCGCGCGGGTGAGACGATCACGTACTCCTTCGTCGTCACCAACACCGGCAACGTGACCATGTCCGACATCGCCATCGCCGAGGGCACGTTCACCGGGTCGGGGACGCTTTCCACTCCGACGTGCCCCGCAGCGGCGGCATCCCTGCCGCCGGGCGAGCAGGTGGTCTGCACCACCTCGTACACCGTCACTCAGGACGACATCGATGCAGGGTCCATCACGAACACGGGCACGGCCGAAGGCACGCCGCCAGGATCGACCACACCGGTGCCGTCCGAGCCGTCGACGGTGACCGTCCCGGAGGCACCGAACCCGGGCGCGTCCGTGGTGAAGACCGCTGATGCGCAGAAGATCACGCACGCGGGGCAGGTGATCCGCTACTCGTTCGAGGTCACGAACACCGGCAACACCACCCTCGCCGATCCGACGGTCGACGAGCGCGGATTCACCGGCGCCGGATCAGCCCCCACCCCCGTCTGCCCTTCGAACCCGGCCGCCCTGGCGCCCGGGCAGACGATCGTGTGCACGGCGACCTACACGGTCGTGGCGGCGGACCTCACCGGCCGGGCGCTGGTGAACACCGCCACCGTCACCGTGACGCCGCCGGGAGGGGACCCGGTCACCTCCGGGCCCTCCACCGCGCGGATCACCGACGTGGCGGCACCCGCGCCCGCGTCCACCGAGCCCCTGGCCGTCACCGGGTCGACCATCGGCTGGGGAGTCGGCGGCCTCGGGTTCGCCCTCCTGGCCGCAGGCGCGGCGCTGCTGCTCGTCCGGAGCCGTCGGCTGAGGAACGTCTAGCAGCCGCTCCGATCGTGGGGTGCCGGTTCGTCGACCGGCATCCCACGAGGCCGGTGACCGCGGCACCGCTTGAAACTCGGCAGCAGACGTGCTCGGACACGTACCGCCGTTTGCGGGCTCGCACTACGCCTCGGTCGCTCGCTTCCTCGCTCGATGACCGGCGCCCTGCAAGCGGTTGCGGAAACGATTCACCGACGGATGCCTCGTCCTCCGGCATCCGCTCGATGAAACCATTCTCACAATGTAAGCGCTTGCAACCCGGGCCGCCCGCGCGCTAGTGTCGGCGACACACAGCCCCATCGGCACGTCGCCGTGCCACCGCGCCACCCCTGGAGCCACCGTGTCGAAGACGACATCCCCACGTGTCCGCCGGATCGCCGCGAGCCTTGCCGCCGCAGCCCTGATGCTCACCGGCGGGGTGGTCGCCACCGCCCCCGCCGCCGCCGCGGATCGCACATTCGCGCTCGTGGGCAGCCTTCAGTCCGAGCTCGGCTGCCCGGGCGACTGGCAGCCGGAGTGCGCTCAGACCGAGCTGCAGCCGACCGGCACCGAGAACCTCTACGCCGCCGAGTTCGAGGTGCCCGCGGGCACCTGGGAGTACAAGGTCGCGGTCGACGACGGGTGGGACGAGTCGTACGGCCTGGACGGCGGCGGCGACAACATCCCGCTGACCATCGCGGGCCCGGCGACCCTGCGCTTCCTGTTCGACGACACGCTCAAGCGCGTCGGGGTCGAGGTCGAGACGCTCCGCGCCGGCTACTCCGCCGAAGACGACGCACTCGTCGCCGCGCCGGTGCGCCAGCCCGGCAGCCAGGAGCAGTTCTACTTCGTCATGACCGACCGCTTCGCCAACGGCGACACCTCCAACGACACCGGGGGCATCGACGGCGACCGGCTGGCGCATGGCTTCGACCCGACCGACAAGGGCTTCTACCACGGCGGCGACATCGCGGGGCTGCGTTCGAACCTCGACTACATCAAGGGGCTCGGCACGAGCGCGATCTGGCTGACGCCGAGCTTCAAGAACCGCCCGGTGCAGGGCGAGGGCGCGAACGCCAGCGCCGGCTACCACGGCTACTGGATCACCGACTTCACGCAGATCGACCCGCACCTCGGCACCAACGAAGAGCTCGAGGCGCTGATCGCCGAAGCGCACGCCGACGGCATCAAGGTGTACTTCGACATCATCACGAACCACACCGCCGACGTCATCGACTACGCCGAGGACCAGTACTCCTACATCGACAAGGCGACCGACCCGTACCGCGACGCGAACGGCACCGCGTTCGATCCCGCGACGTATGCCGGCACGGCGGACTTCCCGGCGCTCGACGCTGCGACGTCGTTCCCGTACACACCCGAGCTGACGGCCGAAGACGCGACAGCCAAGACCCCGGCGTGGCTGAATGACCCGACGCTGTACCACAACCGCGGCAACTCGACGTGGGCCGGCGAGTCGGTGACCTACGGCGACTTCGACGGGCTCGACGACCTCATGACAGAGCACCCGACCGTCGTGAACGGCTTCGTCGACGTGTACCAGGACTGGATCGACCTCGGCATCGACGGATTCCGCATCGACACCGCCAAGCACGTGAACTTCGAGTTCTGGGAGCAGTGGTCGGCGGAGGTGCTCGACTACGCGCACGCCGCCGGCAAGCCCGACTTCTTCATGTTCGGCGAGGTGTACGACGCCGACCCGGTCAAGCTCGCGCCGTACGTGCGCGACACCGACATGAACTCGGTGCTCGACTTCACGTTCCAGTCGGCGGCGGTGAGCTTCGCCGCGGGCAACAGCGCCGAGGGCCTGCACCACCTGTACGCGGGCGACGACTGGTACACGACGCCCGACTCGTCGGCCACGGCGCTTCCGACGTTCCTCGGCAACCACGACATGGGTCGCGTCGGCTACATGCTGCAGTCCGCGCCGAACGCACTGGAGCGCGATCTGCTGGCGCACGACCTGATGTTCCTCGGACGCGGCCAGCCTGTCGTGTACTACGGCGACGAGCAGGGCTTCGCAGGCACGGGCGGCGACAAAGACGCACGCCAGACGCTGTTCGCCAGTCAGGTCGCCTCGTACCAGAACCAGAACCTCATCACGGGCGAGGCGGCCGGCTCGGTCGACCGCTACGTCACCACGGCCCCCGTATACGACCGCATCGCCGAGCTCTCCGCACTGCGCGAGGCGCACCCGACGCTCGTGACCGGGGCTCAGATCGAGCGGCACGCCGATGACGGCGCCGGGGTCTACGCGTTCTCGCGCGTCGACCGCGACGACAAGGTCGAATACGTGGTCGCACTCAACAACACCGATGCCGACAAGACCGTCGCCCTGACGACCCTCACGGCGAGCACGTCGTTCGCGCCGGTGTACGGCACGACGACCGGGATCCAGACGGATGCCTCGGCTGCGGCATCCGTCACCGTCCCGGCCCTTTCGGCCGTCGTCCATCGCGCCGACGCCCCGGTCACGGCACCCGCGGCACCGGCCGAGATCAGCGTGAAGCTGCCGGCAGCCGGTGCCGGGATCACCGGATCGGCCGGCGTCGCTGCTGATGTCGACCACGCCACCTGGCAGGAGACGAGCTTCGCGTGGCGGGTCGTCGGCGGCGACGAGTGGCACGCCCTCGGCACCGCAGAAGACACCGAGCCGCGCGTCTTCCACTCGATCGAGGGGCTCGCGAACGGCACGCTCGTCGAGTACCGCGCCGTGACGACGGATGCCGCGGGCCGGCACTCCGCCGCGTCGACCTACGCGTCGGTCGGCAACCGCGTGAGCCTCGGCGTGGAGGAGGAGCCCGAGGAGCCGGAGGAGCCCGAGCCGCAGGAGCCCACCGAGTACGGTGCGGTCAGCGTTCCCGGCAGCCTCAACTCCGAGATGGGATGCCCCGGCGACTGGCAGCCGGAGTGCCCGGCCGCGGCGATGACCGAGGTCGACGGCATCTGGACCCTCGCGCTCGGCGACCTCCCGGCCGGTTCGTACGAGTACAAGATCGCGACCGAGCAGAGCTGGAACGAGAACTACGGCGCCGGCGGCGTGCCGAACGGACCGAACCTCGTGCTGAACCACGCCGGCGGCCCGATCACGTTCTTCTTCGACCCGCGTACCAAGAGCATCCGCTCGACGGCGGACGGCCCGGTGATCACCCTGCCCGGCTCGTTCCAGAGCGAGCTCGGCTGCGCGGGCGACTGGGCGCCGGAGTGCCTGGCGAGCATGATGTTCGACCGTGACGGCGACGGCGTGTTCCAGTTCACGACCGACGACCTGCCCACCGGCTCGTACGAGGTGAAGGTCGCGCATGGCCGCAGCTGGGCCGAGAACTACGGCGCCGGCGGCGCGCCCGGCGGCGCGAACATCTCGTTCAGCGCGAGCGTCGGCAAGGTCGTCACGTTCCGGTACAACCTCGAGACGCACGTGCTGACCGTCAAGGCCAGCGACCCGCCGCTTGCGGGCACGGGCGAGCTGCGCGCGCACTGGATCGACGCCGAGACCATCGCCTGGCCCGCCGACCTCGGCGCACCCGCCGGCGACGCGTCGTGGCAGCTGTACGGATCGACGGATGCCGCGCTCGCCGTCTCGGCCGATCGCGAGGTGGCCGGCGGCTCCGACCCGATCGCGCTGACGCGCATCGACGAGGGTCTCAGCGACGCGCAGAAGCAGCGGTTCCCCGCGCTCGCCGGGTACGTCGCACTGCACGTCGACGGGGTGGACCGCGAGGCTGTCGCGGCGCTCCTGCAGGGCCAGCTCATGGTCGCTCAGCGTGGCGCGGGCGATACGCTCACCGCGTTCACCGGAGTTCAGATTCCGGGCGTGCTCGACGATCTGTACGCCGATGCGGTCGAAGACGCCGAGCTTGGCGTGACGTTCCAGGGCAAGAAGCCGACGTTCCGGCTGTGGGCTCCGACCGCCCAGCAGGCGACGCTGCTGACCTGGGAGGCAGGCGCCGACGGAGACCCGCAGCGTCACGAGGCGGCGCGGGATGCGGCATCCGGAATCTGGACCGTCAAGGGAAGCAAGGGGCTGAAGGGCGCCGAGTACGCGTGGGAGGTCGTCGTCTACGCGCCGGCCACCGGCGCGATCGAGACGAACGTCGTCACCGATCCCTACTCGGTCGCCCTCACGATCAACTCCGAACGGTCGGTCGCGATCGACCTCCACGACAAGCAGTGGCGCCCGAAGGTCTGGCAGACCGAGAAGGCGCCGGCGATCGACCGCGCCGTCGACCGCGCGATCTACGAGCTGCACGTGCGCGACTTCTCGATCACCGACGAGTCGGTGCCCGAGGCCGAGCGCGGAACGTATCTGGCGTTCACACGCGACAGTGCGGGCACGCAGCAGCTGCGGCAGCTCGCCGACGCGGGCATCAACACCGTGCACTTGCTGCCGACCTTCGACATCGCGACGATTGAGGAGGACCGCTCGAAGCAGCAGGTCCCGGACTGCGACCTCGCCTCGTTCGGCGCGGCCGACCCGGCGCAGCAGGCCTGCATCGAAGCGGTCGCCGACACCGACGGCTTCAACTGGGGCTACGACCCGTACCACTTCTCGACCCCCGAGGGCTCGTATGCGGTGAATCCCGAGGGCGGCGCGCGCGTCGCGGAGTTCCGGTCGATGGTGGGCGCGCTGCACGGCATGGGGCTGCAGGTCGTCCTCGACCAGGTGTTCAACCACACCGCGCAGTCGGGCCAGGGTGAGAAGAGCGTGCTCGACCGGGTCGTTCCCGGCTACTACCATCGGCTCGACGCGGCCGGCGCGGTCGAGACCTCGACCTGCTGCCAGAACGTCGCGACCGAGCACGAGGTGGCGCAGAAGCTCATGGTCGACTCGGTCGTGCTGTGGGCACGCGAGTACAAGGTCGACGGCTTCCGCTTCGACCTCATGGGGCACCACTCCAAGGCGAACATGCTGGCGATCCGCGAGGCGCTCGACGCGCTGACCGTGAAGGAGGACGGTGTCGACGGCTCGAAGATCTACCTCTACGGCGAGGGCTGGAACTTCGGCGAGGTCGCGAACAACGCCCTGTTCGAGCAGGCCACGCAGGGGCAGCTCGGCGGCACCGGCATCGGCACCTTCACCGATCGGCTGCGCGACGCCGTGCACGGCGGCAGCCCCGTCGACGGCGCATCGAAGTTCTACCAGGGGTTCGGCACGGGGCTTGCGACCGACCCCAACGGCAGCGGCCAGTCCGCGCCCGGCGATCCGTTCGCCGACCTCGCGCACAAGACCGATCTGGTCAAGCTGGGGCTCGCAGGAAACCTGCGCGACTTCGAGCTGACCGCGGCCGACGGCACCGTGAAGGCGGGCGATGAGTTCGACTACAACGGCTCGCCGGCCGGCTACGCCGACCAGCCCGACGAGATCATCACGTACGTCGATGCGCACGACAACGAGACGCTGTTCGACCACGGCGTGCTGAAGCTGCCCGCCGACACGCCGATGGCCGACCGCGTGAGAATGAACACGCTGTCGCTCGCGACCACCGCGTACGCGCAGACGCCGTCGTTCTGGCACGCGGGAACCGAGCTGCTGCGTTCGAAGTCGCTCGACCGCAACAGCTACAACTCCGGCGACTGGTTCAACCGCATCGACTGGACCGGACAGGAGTCGACGTTCGGCTCCGGCCTGCCGCGCCAGGCCGACAACGGCGATCACTGGGACGACCTCACACCGCTGCTGGCCGACCCCGCGAACAAGCCGGGTGCGTCCGACATCGCGGCGGCCGAGGCATCCGCTCTCGATCTGCTGCGCGTGCGCGAAGAGGTGGGCCTGCTGCGGCTCGGGTCTGCCGAGCTCATCGGGCAGAAGGTCACCTTCCCGGACGGCGGGACGGATGCCGCCCCCGGCGTCGTCATGATGCTGATCGACGACCTCGTCGGCGACGACGTCGACGCGGAGCTCGAAGGCGCGCTGGTGGTGTTCAACGCCTCGCCCGACGCGGTGGCCCAGGTCGTCCCGGAGCTTTCCGGACGCGGCTTCGCGCTGACTCCGGCGCTGGCGAACGGGTCCGACGCGGTCGTGAAGACCACGGCGTGGGACGCAGCGACCGGGACCGTGACGATCCCGGCGCGGTCCGCGGCGGTGCTCGTCGAACGAGAGCCCGTGCGGACCTGGACGATCGCGGCGCCGACGCGACTCCTCGTCAAGGCCGGCGCGGACGTGACGGTGGCGGGACGCATCGTGGCGGAGGACGGTTCCGCCCCGGTCGGCACCATGACGGTGACCGACAACGGCGAGGTGGTCGCCACCGTCCCGATCGACGCATCGGCGAACGGCCGCGTCGCTGTGGAGGTGCCGCTGACGAGCCGGGGCCTGCACCTGATCCGCGCATCGTTCGCCGGTGGCCCAGGGTTCGAGGATTCCCGCGCGGCCATCCCCATGCCGGTGTTCGCGTACTGAGTTCTGCCTCCCGCCCCGCACGTCGTGCACGGGGGACGGGGCAGGGGCTGCGGGATCCGTCAGAGGGGGCTGCCGACGCGGAGGAGGTTGCCGCTCGGATCGACCACGGCGAACTCGCGCACGCCGTAATCGGTGTCGACGGGCTCGACGATGCGGCTTCCGGTCTCTTCGGCGGCAGTCACGAGCGGCGCCCACGCGTCGTACAGCGCCTGCGCGTCGTCGACGTAGACGTACGCCATGGCCGCGGTGCGCAGCGGGTCGACGGACGGGTCCTCGACGTAGTGCAGTTCGATCTCACCGCGTCCGACGATGAGGTACTGCCAGACGCCCGGCGCCGCGCCGCGGTTCTCGAAGCCGAGGCGCTCGAGGAACGCCAAGGTCTCGGAGAGGTCTCTGCTGATGAGGATCGGCACCGCCCGTTCGCTCATGGTGCCAGGGTAGCCGTGCGCGTCGTGGGGTCACAGTGCCGCGATCAGCTGGGGGCCGAACACGGCGATAGCTGCGACTCCCACTCCGACGAACGTGAGGCTCCCGATGACGATGACGAGGATGTTCCCGGCGACGGTCAGCAGCAGCGCCGCCTTCGGCGAGGTCTCTCGACGAGCGAGAGGAGTGGACGAGGTCGTGGCGGTCATATCTCGACGGTACGAAAGCGTGAGCGGCGTGACATCCGCCTGAGGTCGCATCGTCGTCAGCCCCCGGGATGACCTTCGGGTCCGCGGGGCGTGCGGTTCGACCCGGCGACGGAGCTGACGGACGAAGGGCCCCCGGATGCCGGCATCCGGGGGCCCTTCGGTGACAGGCGCTGCGCGTCAGCCGCGCGCAGCGGAGCGGCGACGCATCACCAGGAACGCACCGCCCAGCACCACCAGCAGGGCGGCCGCCAAGGCGAGGCCGAGCGGCAGCTGCGCACCCGTGACGGCCAGCTGGCCGGGCGCGACCACGGTCACGCCGACCTCGATCGGCTCGTGACCGGCCGACTCGATCACGAGCGTGTGCGCGCCCACGGGCAGGTTCGAGGGAATCCGCACCGTGAACGACACGTTGCCGCTCGCGTCGGCCGCCGGGATGCCCGACACGACGATCGGATCGCTGAACAGGGTGGCCGAGATCTGCTGTCCCGGCTCGAGACCCGAGACCTTCACCGGGAGCGAACCGCCCTGCTCGACGGTGCCGGAGCCGACGTCGACCGTGGCCCAATCGGTGACGGGCGTCGGAGAGGGCGTCGGCTGCTGGTCTCCCGCCACGACCGCGCGTCCCAGCTCGGCCGGAGCGACCGGCGAGTGGGCCTCGAAGTACTGCACGGTGGCGGCGAGGTCGATCTGGCCGGTGTCCGTCCGGTCCGTGCCATCCGCGAAGGTGAAGAAGTTGTCTCCGCCGCCCGCGAGGAAGGAGTTGGTGACGACCGTGTACTCGTCCGTCGCAGCGATTTCTTCGCCGTTCAGCGACATCGACACGATGCGCTCACCGCGAGCCGCCTCGGGGTCGTACTCGTACGAGAAGCCTTCCGAGACGCCGAGGTGAAGCTTCGGCCGTGATGCGCCTTCCGGCTGCCACTGCTCCTCGAGCACCGCCCTCAGCTGCTCGCCGGTGAGGGTGACGGTGACCAGCGAGTTGGCGAACGGCTGCACGTTCGCGACGTCACGATAGGTGAGCGTCCCGTCGGTGCCGTAGAGCAGGTCGGCACGGAGGCCACCCGGGTTCATCAGGCCGATCTCGGCCGGCGTGCCCGCATAGTCCTCATTCGAGGTCGCCCACAGATACACGTCCGCGACCAGATTGCCGAGTGCCGACTCGACGCCGCGGTCGGATCCTGCTGTGCCGCCGCGAAGGATGTCGGCCGTGATCGAGCCGACCTCGACGGAGCCCGCCTCCTCGGCGACGTCGATCGCCTCGTCGACGATCGCCTTGACCTCGGCGTCCTCGGGGAACGCCGCCGCGCCATCCACGACGAGGGGCACGAGACCACCCGTGATCGACACGAGTTCACGGGTCTCGGAATCGACCGAGATGTCGAGCGTGCCCAGCGTCGTGCCGTACTGGTGCGCTTGGATCACCGGGCGTTCGACATCGCTGCCGTCGACCGGCACTCGGCACGAGTACTTCTGGTGCGTGTGACCCGACACGATCGCTTCGATCTCGGGCGAGGCGCCGCGGATGAGTTCGCCGTACCCGGTCGCGTCGGCCGAAACCGCCGTGCAGTCGCTCGTCTCGGAGCCCTCGTGCGTGAGGAGCACGATCACATCGGCGAGGTCCTGCTCGGTGAGCTCGGTCGCGACGCGGTTCGCCGCCTCGAGCTGGTCGCCGAACTCGATGTCGGCGATGCCTGCGGGCGAGACCATCGATGCGGTCTGCTCGGTGACGGTGCCGATGAAGCCGATGCGGACGCCGTCGATCTCCTCGATCGCGTACTCCGGCAGGGCCGGGGTGTCGGTTCCCTTCAGATACACGTTGGCGCCGAGGCCGAAGTCCGTGTCGCCGTAGCGCGGCAGCACGCGGTCGGTGAGGTCGTCGAAGCCCTGGTCGAACTCGTGATTGCCCACGGCGCCCAGGTCCAGGCCGGCCGCCACGAGCGCGTCGATGGTCGGCTCGTCGTCCTGGATGAACGACGTGAACGTCGATGCGCCGATGTTGTCGCCCGCCGACACGAACAACGTGTTCGGGTTCTCGGCCTCGAAGGCGTCGACTGCACCGGCGAGCACCGCCGCGCCGGCCTCGGCGTTGTCCAGGTTCTGCTCGATGCGACCGTGGAAGTCGTTGATCGTCAGCACCTGGATGTCGGTGGTCTCGGGGGCCAGCAGATCGTCGATCTCCCACAGCGTCGTCGTGCCCGACACCTCGTTGCCGACGGCGAGCAGCGGCTCGCCGGTAGCCGAGGACTCGGCCGCGATGAACGCGAGGCCTTCGGGGCCGAGGTCGCCGGCCGTCGCGACGCCGTCGTCCTCCGCCGAGACCGAGAAGTCGCGGTTGTTGACGTACGTGACGAAGGCGGATGCCGCAGGGTCGGTGATGTCGTACACCGCGATGCCGCTGACGCGCTCGAAGCCGACGAAGGCGTAGGTGCGGCCGCTCAGCGTGCCGATCGCGACGTTCTCGGCCTCGGGCCCCTTCGCGTCGCTGCGCGACTCGAGGTCGCTCGCGCCGTGGTCGGAGTTGAAGTTGGCCGGCGCCGCGGCGTGGGTGATGCGCTCGAAGGACTCACCGGAGTCGAACACGCGCTCGCCGTCGGTGCTCCAGATCGAGAACGACCGGCCGCCGTAGGAGTAGAGCTCGAAGTAGCATTCGGCCTCCGGGTCGAAGCCGTCTTCCTTCGAGACGTTCAGGCGGCCGAGGTCGGCGTCGCCGATGACATCCAAGAGAGACTCGCACACGGGGCCCTGCCCGTCATCGGCGAGCTCCTCCACGCGGGACTCGTCGATGTAGTCGCCCCACTCGCGCGCGTCCCCCTCGTTCGCGGTGACGAGGTAGGTCTGTCCGCCCGCCTCGTAGGACTGGATGCCGTCAGGCATGTACATGCCCTTGAGGCCGGGGTAGGTGCGGATGTTGAAGGTCGGCGCGTCCTCCGGGTCGCTGTCACTCGCGTCGAGGCCGTAGCCCTCAGCGCCGTGGTCCTTGAAGCCCAGCGGCCAGATGTCGCTGACGGTGGCCGTCGCGAGGTCCACGACCGCCACTGCATTCGCCTCCTGGAGCGTCGCGTACGCCGTTCCGCCGTCGACGGCGATGTACTCGGGCTCGAGGTTGCGGCTCACCGGGTTGTCGTCGCCGTGCGGCGTCGGTCCGAACACGCGCACGTCCTCGTGGAGGGTCTTCGCGCCGCCCGCTTCGAACTCGTGGAAGGTGGCGGTCTCGACCGCGTCCTGCGTGGGCGCGGCGACCGTGGACGGAAGCGCGACGACGGCGATCGAGCCTTCCGGGTCTTCGGAGAAGTCCTCGGCCGGCTCGCCCTCGTTCGCGACGACCGCGTACGCGCCGTCCTTCGAGAACGTCACCATGTCGGGCAGCGCGCCGACCGTGATGGTGCCGAGGACGGCGGACTCGGCATCCGCCGCGGCCGCGTCGAAGAAGACAAGGGTGCCGGGGTCGGTCTTGACCGGCGCCTCGAACGCGACGACTCCGAGGCCGTCGGCGCGGACGGCGACCGAGTTGGCGACGCCGGCAGAGCTCAGATCGAACTCCTTCGCGATGGCCGACGGAGCGGAGTAGTCCAGCACGCTCACCGATCCCGCCTGCGCGTTCACGACGAAGAGGCGGTCGCCGTGTGCGGCGACGATCTCGGCGGCACCTTTTTCGAAGGCTCCGGTTTCGAACGTGCCCAGCGGTGTGAGCGACAGCGTGGCGTCGTCGGCGGAGTAGACGATCGGGTCGGGGACGATCGCCGCGGACGCGGCGGCGAACGGCGTCAGCGCGAGCGCGCAGACGGCGGCCGTCGTCGTCGCGGCGGCGACGAGTCGACGAGGGGCATGCGAAGGCATCGGGTTTCCTCAGGGCAGGGGACGTATGGCGCGCCCGAAGGCGCATCCCGTGACTATCCCGCGATGATGTCGCGCCGGTGAACGGATGCCGAACGCCGCGGTCGGGAGCCGGGTCTCCACTCAGGAAGACCTAGGAATTGGTAGGAGGTCCAGGTAAAATGATCACCGTGCCAACACTGGCACGACGACCGTGATCAGGATGCTCCACAAGGGCGTCCCGATCGATGAAGGAGCAATGGTGTCCACGATCACCCCGACCGCCCCCGCGCTCACCGCCGATGAGCGGGCTGCGATCCTCGACGCGGTGCGCGAGTTCGCTCGTGCCGAGCTCGAGGCGCACGCGCTCGAGTGGGACGCGCAGTCGATCTTCCCCCGCGACACCCTCCGTCTCGCGGGCGAGCTGGGCCTCGGCGGCGTCTATGTCCGCGAGGACATCGGGGGCTCGGCACTCTCGCGCTCCGACGCCGCCGCGATCTTCGAAGAGCTTGCGCAGGGCGACCCCGCGATCGCCGCGTACATCTCGATCCACAACATGGTTGTCTGGATGATCGACACGTACGGCACCGACGCCCAGCGTCACGAATGGCTGCCGCGCCTGACCGCGATGACCGACTTCGGCAGCTACTGCCTCACCGAGCCGGGCGCCGGGTCCGATGCCGCGGCGATCGCGACGAGCGCGATCCGCGACGGCGCCGAGTACGTGCTCACCGGCGTCAAGCAGTTCATCTCGGGCGCGGGCGAGGCATCCGTCTACATCGTCATGGCGCGCTCCGGCGAGCCGGGGGCGCGCGGCATCACGGCCTTCCTGGTGCCGGCCGAGGCCGAAGGGCTCTCGTTCGGAGCGCCCGAGCACAAGATGGGCTGGAACGCCCAGCCCACTCGCCAGGTCATCCTCGACGAGGTGCGCGTGCCCGTGGCCGGCGTGCTGGGCGGCGAGGGCCATGGCTTCAAGATCGCGATGTCGGCGCTCGACGGCGGGCGCATCAACATCGCCGCATGCTCGCTCGGCGGCGCCCAGTGGGCGCTCGATCGCGCTCTGCGGTACGTGCACGAGCGGTTCACGTTCGGCGAGCCGCTGGCCGAGAAGCAGGCCGTCCAGTTCGCGCTCGCCGACATGGCCACCGAGCTGCGCGCCGCGCGGGCGCTCGTGCGGGATGCCGCAGCCGCCCTCGATGCGAACGCGCCCGACGCCAGCATGCAGTGCGCGATGGCCAAGCGCTTCGCCACCGACGCGGGGTTCGCGGTCGCGAACCAGGCGCTGCAGCTGCACGGGGGTTATGGCTACCTCCACGAGTACGGGATCGAGAAGGTGGTGCGCGATCTGCGCGTTCATCAGATCCTGGAGGGGACCAACGAGATCATGCGCGTGATCATCGGGCGACAGCTGCTCGCGCAGTGATCGCTGCGACAGGACGAGGAGGCCCGCGATGAGGATCGCATTCCTGGGGCTGGGCCACATGGGCCTGCCCATGGCGAGGAATCTGGCGGCGACCGGGCACGACGTCGTCGGCTTCGACGTCTCGCCCCATGCCGTCGAGACCGCCCGCGAGGCCGGGCTCGCCGTCGCCGATTTCGGGACGGATGCCGCGGCCGCGGCATCCGTCGTCATCACGATGTTCCAGACGGGGCAGCAGGTGGAAGGCGCCTACCGGGGCGGCGACGGAGCCGCCGGGCTGCTCGAGGTGGCGAATCCGGGCGCGCTGTTCATCGACTGCTCGACGATCGCCGTCGACGAGGCCCGCGCGGCGCACGCGCTCGCCGAGGCCGCGGGTCACCGCGCGCTCGACGCACCCGTCTCGGGCGGCGTCGTCGGGGCCGAGAACGCCACGCT